>JAYTNJ010000428.1:0-4319 GCA_043748345.1 Saprospiraceae bacterium | reverse complement strand
CTAAGCTATGACCAGAATTTAAAAAGCTTGGTCACAGGTAGGAGGTCCCTATCATCATTTGAACTTTCGATTATATATATTGGAGAACACCATAACGATGATAATTTTTGTCCTCAATGGTGATTACATATGTTTGGTCAATTGCTGTATTACTTTAAATTCACTAAGGAACACTTTGCCTATCACTCTGAATGCTGTATAAAAAGGAATGGCCAGTACCATGCCAAGTATTCCACCTATTTTGGCGCCAACCAGTACAATAATAAAAATTTCAAGAGGGTGCGCCTTGACACTTTTTGAAAAAATATTAGGCTGGAGTATAATATCGTCAATTAATCTTGTGACCAAAAAGACAATCAATACCTTCGTAAGAAGGGGTACCATTTCGTCGTAAAAAGATAATTCCATATTGGATGACAATGTAATCATTACACCGATTCCTGCGGCAATCATAGGGCCGATATAGGGTATCACATTCATAATTCCTGCAAAAAAGCCTATCAGAAGTGCATTTTTTACGCCAAGTAAAGTGAGAGATAATGAAACAATAAATGTAATAATGGTGACCTGAATAAGTATGCCGATAAAGTATCTTATCAGTAACCTGCTGGTTTCGTCTACCGCTTGTCGGGTCTGGTGCTCATAACGTGTTGGCACCAGAGAAGTGAGTATTTTATCAAATAATCCCTGCTCTCTGAGAAAGAAGAAACCAATAAAAAATATAGAAAACAAGCCTACCATAATATCTCCGAAAGCATTGATAGATTCACCCAACATCTGTTGGATTTTTTCCGGGTTAATGTAAGTATTAATTTTGGACTTCAGAATTGTAAAAAAATCTTCACTATCTTCAGTTGGCTGTGCTTCAAAAGGTTGTTTTTCAATATTATTATTAAGACTAATATTTATTTTCAATATTTTTCCTGCCAAAACACTGTCACCTGTAAGTGTGCTATCAATAGTGATAGTATGTACTACTTCATCATTTTCATAAGGAGAAAGAGTTTGTTTCACAGAAGATTGTGTTGTGTCGGGCTCAATCATGAGTTTCTTTTCAATAAGCCATTCTTCCCAGTCTAAAATTGGTTCTTCAAGTGCTGTAACAACTTTATTGTAGTCCACTTTAGATAAGTTCTCCACCTGATTGACTAATGGGGGGATAAATATCCAAAAAAGTAAAATGGAAGCAAATACAAACAATCCGAGTGTGATTATAGCCGCCAGGTTTTTGCCCAGATATTTGCGAAGAAAAACGACCACCGGCGCTCCGATCATCGAAATCACCCATGCTATCAGTATGTAAGTAACTATGTCGCTAAAATAATAAATTACAGCTCCAACAATAATTAGTGAAACTGCTGCTATCAGATAACTTGTATTAAATTTCATATCGATAATAGTATGACACACAAATATAAGATATTCATGGTATAGAGAGCTTAATAATACACATTATCATATATATAAAATATATATAACACATATACAATTATATATGTATTAAATAAAATAATATAATAATATTTGGTTGATATTTTTTTTGCCCGATAGCCAAATATGTACTTTTGTATTATAGTTTCTCAAATATTTATATTTTCGAAAATTTTAGAACCAAAATCACAATCTTAAAGATGACGAATTTCCGTCATATTTATATTAGCAGTTTATTATTTCTATCTAGTTTTATTGCAAAGTTAGAAAGCCAGATTGTCATTCCAAATTCAACTTTTACTTATAGTCAGGATTTTAATACACTTGCTAATACCGGTACTTCATCAACTTTACCCTTAGGTTGGGCTTTTTTTGAAACTGGTACAAGTGCAAATACAACTTACACTGCCGGTACTGGAAGCACTACTACAGGAGATACGTATAGCTTCGGTCCTGCCTCCAACACTGAAAGATGTTTTGGCGGATTGCAGAGTGGTCCTTTAATTCCTACCATCGGTGTTTGTTTTAAAAATAGTACGGGTTCTGTAATTACGAGTTTTAGAATTACTTATACTGGTGAAACCTGGCGTGTTGGAACGGCAAATAGGCCCGACAGCTTGAAATTTCAATATAGGCAAAACACTTTTTCCATTAGTTCTTCTGGGACTTGGCTTTCATTTCAAGCTTTGGATTACTGGAATCCGGGACAAGCTACAGGAAGCGGTACAATGCAGCATTCTACTATAATTTCAAGCACGATTTCAGGATTAAATTTAGCGGCTGACAGCACTTTTTGCCTTAGATGGAACGATTTTAACGCATCAAGTTTCGATGATGGAATGGGAATAGATGATTTCACAATTGACAATATTGTATTGGCTGCAGGTTTAAATGTAACTCAATCAAACGGAAGCACAAATGTTTCAGAAAGTGGTGTCATGGATACTTGTAGTATTTCTCTCAATACGCAACCTATTGCAGATGTTACCATCAATATCAATCCAGATGCTCAGACTTCCACACAGCCTTCGACGTTAACGTTTACAAACGCAAACTGGAATCAACCCCAAATAGTCAAAGTTATAGCAGAAGACGACTTATTAGTTGAAGGCAATCACAGTTCATCGATATCAATCATCTCATCTTCATCAGATGCAAGTTATAACGGACTTTCTAATAATAGTTTAATTGCACAAATCACTGATAATGATGCTTGTATCCCAACATTAGGTCCTGAAATAGATAACATTGAAGTTTGTGAGGGTGGTTCGACAAGAATAATCACTCCGGATGCCAATATTATTACAACCTTCCCGCTAAACGCGCAGTGGGTATTCGACGGAGAAGTGATTATGGGAGCAGTCAACGCGCCTTCTTCTGGTTTTGTCAGTATATCGTCGGCTACACTTGGTTCAGGATTAACAGGCCCTACATTCCCTGCTGGAAATTCTCCATCATCTTTGGATGCCATATCAGCTTCTAATTGGACGAGTGATAATTCTACAGATATTAATGATTATTTTGAATTTTGTTTGAGTGCAAATCTGGGGTATAAAATAGATCTCAGCAGTATAGCTTTTGATGCACTCAGGTCATCTACAGGGCCTCAAAAGGCGGTTTTAGCTGTTTCTGTTAACGGAGGTGGTTTTAATAATATCTCGCCCATACTGGATATACCGACTGGTTTTACCTCAAACCCAATGTTTACACAGATGCTTTCTATTTCCGATGCCACTGACGTTTGTATCAGGCTGTATGGGTATGGAAGTAGCGGAACATCAGGAACCTTTAGACTGGACAATGTGCGTTTCGTGGGTTTAACCAAACAAGCTGGAAATTACAAGTTTTTTAGTAGTAATCCTACAGTTAATCCTTTGGCAACATTACTTTATACAGGGTCAAGTTTTGATCCTGGGACCACAATTTTAACCAGCCCTGATACTATTTGGGTTACGTATAAAAACCCACTGACCGGCTGCGAAACTAACGCAGATAGTGTACTAATTAAGGTGCTTCAGCGTCCATTATTAAATATTATCCAGCCAACACCTGTATGTTTCCCTGGAACAGTTAATATTAATTCGGTCACTTTGGGGAATAGCCCACCGGGAGGTGTAATCAGTTATTATTCGAACTTGCCTGATGCACAGGCGGGAAGTGATGAAATACTTACAGATTTATCCATGTTATCGCAGGATGCTACTATATATGTTCGATATGAATTATCAAACGGATGCTATGCAACGGGTGAAATAAAAGTGAAAATCAATTCAAAACCAGAAATTCCGATTGTCCCGGATAGAGTAATATCCTGTCAGGCAAATAACATCTTAATATCTGTAAAAATTGATACTTCCCAAAATTCTTATACCTGGGATTTTGAAAATGGAATTACCGGATCAGGCATATCATCGTCCTTAATTATATCAGGTAACGGCCCACCGCAAAATGAAGGTACGGGGCTATCAGGGATAAATCTACAATCATCAGGTTTTGGATGCTCTGCTGCCATCACTTCAACAGGATATGATACCAATAATACGACCCTGGCTGATGCCATTACAGATGAAGAGTACTTTGAATTTTGTGCCGGGTCGGCTACTTTAGCCTATTCGTATTTGGGTACGGTAAACTTGCGATGGAATCATCGAAGATCTGATTCCGGACCTGTTAGCTGGGCGATTGTATCTAGTGATGCGCTGAATACTATTCTATTATCAGGAACAGTAGGTACTTCATGTAGTAGCGCGGGCGGAGTTTTACAACTCAATCCATCAGCGTGCTACAGGATTTATTACTGGGGTGCGTCATCAGCATCAGGTGCACTTAGGATAGATAATTTTGAAATGACATCAAAATTTATAAAAAACGTGATGTTTAATTGGTAT
>JAYTNJ010000427.1:0-2277 GCA_043748345.1 Saprospiraceae bacterium | reverse complement strand
ATCTTTGCACACATAGGAGATAATTTTGCACTTTTTGGGTGATTTGTGATTCTTTCGTTTTCACCACCAAGATACACATTATCAATTAAATGCATACATTATCTCCTACTTGTTTTTTATTTTCCGCTCAGGTTAGGTAATAAATGGTCAACCCGTAACTGAAGCTAAATTGTAGGTGAAGCTGAAGTTCCATTGTCCTGCCCTAATTTTGGCAATGCATTATTATGCGGTCGTTTTTTCTTCGCTGTTAATATTGTATGAATGTCAATTTCGCTTTCTGAATTTTTATACTCCACTTTAAATGTTTTAAGTTTGTCAAATTCACTTTCAATAAGTTTAGTTTTTAAATCGTCTAATTTTTGAAAATAAAAGTAACTTCTGTCACCACTACTACTAACTTGAAAGTCAGATTTACTTGGGTCGCCTTCTACAAAACTTATATAAATCAGTCCATTTTCATTCAGTAAATTGTAACAGTCAGTGATAAATTTTCCGCTGTCTGTCTGCGACAAATAAGGCAAACAAAAACCACAAACTATTCCGTCATATTTTGTCTTTATTTCGTCAATTTGTCTACTGTCCAATATGGTGAAAGTTGCTGTTGGATTATTCTTTTTTGCAAGTTCTATCATATTGGGTGCAATGTCAATTCCGAAAATGTCAAAGTCTGGTCTTTCTGATAAAAGATACTTTGTAATGTTTCCTGGTCCACAACCAATTTCTAATATTTTCACATTGTTCTTGGTAATTGAATTGCAAATAAAATCATAAGTGTCATTATACAAGTCAAAGTCCATAAACTTGTCTTGATATAGTGAAGCAACTTTGTTCCAAGTTTTAAATGTTTCTTTATATATGTCCATTGTCGTGTCGTTCCTAAAATGCCGCATAACGATTGAACTTACGCAATCTTGCGTAAGTATAGGATACAAATATAGGTTCTTATCTCTAAAATACCCAAATTATCTAATGGTGAATTAACGTCTTTTTTCATTGTATCTATGATATGTGTGTAAATAGTAGTCGTTTCGGGCGAGTTATGTCCAAGATCCCCATCTCGGCATAGGCTAGGACTAATGATTCTTGGGTGATTATATTTTTTTATAGTTTTGTATGATATGAGTCCTGGATATCAGCTATATGAGCATACTTTTTTGCCCTTGAGGTGGTGTGGATAGGATTGACCTTCTAAACAAGGCCTGTGGGTCAGTATCGGTATCTAAGGTAAAATATCCATCCCTAATTGTGGTCGGTGTATTTTTCTCCCGCCCTGATTGATATCGCTATCTTATTTTCTTTTGTCGGTAACGGGCAGGTAGCATAAGGTGTAAAAGCGCAGGGTGGATTGTATGCTCTGTTAAAATCCATGATAACTTTGTTATCGGCATCAGGGCCTGCTGCATCTAAAAATCTTCCGCCACCGTAAGTTTCTTCACCATTGGTTTCATCACCAAATACAAAGGATAATTTTTCTAAAGTTCCCGTAGCATACAAACTCATCTCTTTGCCGTTGATGCCGAAGACCACTCTGCCCGGAGAATCATGGACGTACGGATGACCCGTGGCAAGCATGATATCAATTTTTTTTCCGGGAGTAGGATCAAATCTGCCCTCCACTATCAAATTTTGATTCAATGGAAAATATTCTATTCCTTTAAAATTTTGTAAATATTTGCCTTTATAGTCTTTTAACCGGATACCGAGATCTTCTCCCCTTTGGATGATAAACCAGCTGAGATCATTGTGCGTGACCACAATGGGAGATCCGTTATCTGGAAAAAGCTTCGTCCTGGTGGCAGGCAAATTGTTAATATATATATTTTTGAGATCCATAGGATCGTACCAGACTTCTCCATTTTTTACTGACACTTTGCCTAGAAAATCTGAAGTATTTTTTGTATCAAAATGAATAATATTGGATGTATCGCCGCCAATGGTACTTTCTCCATCTTTCAGCCAAAACAATCCGGCCAGGTTTAGATATCCCTGCTCCGATTTCAACTCTTGTAATCTTTCACTTTTCCAAATTCCATAGTTTTTTAATTATACTTCAGGCTGTGATGTCCCAATAAAAACCTGAAACCAACAGTATATTACAACACAATATTTTCGATAACTCATATTACCAATTCAATTTTAGGATATGGAAAAATAGAATACACCAAAAGTAATTAAATTTTGAGTCCACTCCGAAAAGCACTATTTTTACAAACCGCATAAAATTCTACTTTTAGGCTGACTGGCATAAAAATTTATTTCTTGTATTAAGTTTTTCAT
>JAYTNJ010000426.1:0-5921 GCA_043748345.1 Saprospiraceae bacterium | reverse complement strand
AGTCTGATGCTTCTCTCCGGTCTGAAAAATTTATAATCACTGGTAAAAATCCTGGTGCTAGATTTTGGCACAGATACAATACCCAATATGGTAATGATGCGGGCTTTATTGAGATCAGTGTCAACGGTGGATTATTTATTCCGGTCAAAAAGGAAAAATTTATTCGCAACGGATATACCGGGCCTATGGCATATACCACATTAGCTATACCGTCTCTTGATGGTTTTTCCGGCAACTCAGGTGGCAATTGGTCCAACGGAAATCTGGCAGGGCCATGGATAGATTCTTATATTGACCTTTCAGAATATATCGGGAAAAGTGTAGAATTTAAATTCAGATTTGGAAGTGACCCAACCATCAAAGCGGCCGGAGATCTTAATGGTTGGTTTATCGATGATTTTGAGTTGCTCGATATATACAAATACACATCTGCAGCTTGTATCGCAGCTGATAACGGACAGGGGGAAAAAGCATGCACCCAGACACTGCAAACATTAGTCAATACCCAGGATGAGGTAAGCTCAAGCAAAGATGTAAAACAAGATTTTTTTACTATTGACTTGTCTCCAAACCCTGCTCAAAATCATGTGGTTTTAGCTGCATCAGCTTTGAATTCTGTACATGCAAACTTGGAGATAATCAACATGGAAGGGAAAAGTGTATCTCAGGTTTTATTACCATTGGATACTGAAAAAAGATATTATACATTGGATATCAGCAGTATACCTTCTGGACTTTATTTTGTTAAAATCATAGCAGGAGGTATGACTAAGGCCGAAAAACTCATAATCAAATAAAAAAGAAGTCTGAAAATAATCTACCAGGTTACTCCAGGGTATGCTCTTTGCAAATATTGAAGTTCGGTGAGGATGAATCCTAAATGTTCTGTATGAATGCCTGATTTACCCCCTTTTTGTGAGAAATATTTGGAAGGTATTTTTAAAGTTGCTTCTTCTAATGTGCTTATGAATTTACTTGTTGCTTCTGACTTCACCTTTTTAAGATCCGGACAAATTCGCTCATGAATGCAATAAAGTTCATAATCTTCGGGAATGAATAATTCGTCAAAGTAAGAAATCAGATGATCTAATGATTTCTGCATCTTTTGATGACTCTCTTCAGTGCCATCACCGAGCCTGATGACCCATTCTGCTGAAAAAGAAAGATGGTAGGCAGATTCTTTAATACTTTTTTTTGCAATGGCCGCCAGTCGTTGATCCACACTTTCCGTCATGCCTGCCAGAAGGAAATGATGATAGCAATCAAACATAAATTGCCGAATGATCGTATCTGCCCAGTTGCCATTAGGAAGTTCGACCAACAATACATTTTTAAATTCCCTCACATCCCTTAGCATAGGATAATCATCTTCCTTTTTACCTTCAACTTCTGCCAGATATTGGTAATAGTTTCTGGCTTCACCAATGAGATCAAGGGCTATATTTGTAATGGCGATATCCTGCTCCAATACTGGGCCGTGACCGCACCATTCGCCCAGACGTTGTCCAAGAATCATCAGATTATCAGCAAATAAAAGTATATTTTCCTTAAGCAGTTTTTCCATGGTCACATATGTTTTAATTCGTCGGGCAATTGGTAAAAAGTTGGGTGGCGGTATATTTTATCTGAAGCCGGGTCAAAAAGTGCATCGCTTTCGTCAGGATTGGAAGCGGTAATATTTTTGGCCTCGACTACCCAAATACTTACACCTTCATTTCTCCGGGTATAGACGTCTCTTGCATTTTGGATAGCCATATGTGCATCAGACGCATGGAGACTTCCTACATGTTTATGGTTGAGTCCGTTTTTGGCTCGAATAAATATTTCAAATAGTGGCCAGTCTTTCATTCTATAATTTTAAAAATAAAATAAAATCAATTCAGACAAATTGCAGGTACTGCTACCAGGTTACCCAAATTACTAATATTTGTAAGGAAACAGATATTGCCGGGGCTTCTTAATATTATTCCCTTCATACCCGCATCTATTATTAAATCACCATTTTGCATTTTTCCATTTATGGATGGCAGGACTGAGAGCAAAGAACAACTTATATTTCCTTCTTCATTAATATTTATTTGCCAATAAGAATTATCAGGTGATTTTAAAATAATTTTTGAAGATTGATTTACAAGATTTAAACTGGCATTCTTTACCGTCATTGATGCTGCGGGCAAGTTCATTATTGAGTCAATTTTCAGGACTCCTGAGTTCATAACAGTAATTTTAAATTTCTTATTATTTGGACTAACAAGCACCAATCCATGGTCTGGATTATCTATGATAAATGATTCAAGTTGATTTACATAAGGTGTGTAACTGGAAGGCATTGCGAGATTAACTGCAGCCATGGCATCTATTCTGCCGAATCCAAAAGTGTTATTTGGTATGCCTGTTATGTTGCCACAAATTTGTGAAGTTGTTAAGTTTATAGCTGTTTGCTCGATGATGTCTTCTATTTTGTCTACTTCACCTGCAAGTTGCGGATTTGCTGAAATAATTAATGCTACCAAGCCTGCAACATGTGGTCCGGCCATACTTGTTCCACTGTATGTAGCGTATTGATTGATACCACGTACAGCTGATCTGACTGAAACTCCCGGTGCACTGATATTGGGCTTCAGACGATTTGAACCGTCTACTGTTACTGGTCCTCTGCTGCTAAAAGATGCTATCTGATCAGATGAATTGGTTGCGCCGACGCTAAAGCTGTTTTCAAAAATTGCCATAGGGTCACTTACTGTGCTGCATGAAGAGCCTGAATTTCCTGCTGACACTACTACCACACACCCTGCAAGCTTAAGATTATTGACAGCTGTTTGCATGATACTAAAAACGGTTGTATCACACCCTTCCATTGTGGGACAACCCCAGGAATTATTTATTACGTGAGGCATTTTATTAGGATCTCCCGTACTGGCAAGGCTACCGAGTGCATATGGAGCCAGAAACCATTCAAAACATTCCAAATATGTAGTAGGTCTGCCATATCCATTTTCCATATTCCTGCATCCTATCCATTTGGCCCCGTGAGCGATCCCTATCTGATTGCCGGTACTATCGTCTCCCACCATAGTTCCCATGGTATGTGTGCCATGATTATGGTCGTCACATGGTTGATTACTGTTGTAGCCACAAGGGTTTGACCCGGAGCTTAAAGGGATGTCCTCCCGGATTGCATCATGCCAGTTGTAATTGTGATCTGCGGTGGTTCCATTCCAACCACGATACTTTGATTTGATAGCTGCATGGTTCCATTCATATCCAGTATCCTGACCTCCTATTACTACATTCTGACCCGTAAATCCCATGGCCCACACTGACGGTGCGCCGATTTGAGTTACATTCCATTCAATGGCTCTGGCTCCGGATATTTTCCGATCTGGGTCTATGATATTGTTAACTAATACTGAACCATCCAAAAGAATCCTGTTTACTGACGGCAATAATGCAAGCTCATCAATAAGGACCCACTTGGCTTTTAGTGCAATCATATTTACGATGTAATAGCTCCGGTATGAAACAGATTTTGATGACAGAAAACTTTTTATGTCGTTCTGGTGGGTAGCAGCATGCGCTGTTAATGTGCTGAAAACATAATTTGCTTTCGCATTTTTACCCCTGATGCCCAATGCAGGTGTAACATTTGCCTGTTCATTGAGTACTACAATGATATTTTGAAATACAGAAGAGTTAGCATTTAGAAGGCGTGCATCAATTTTATTAATAATCTGCCCCCATGAAAACTGTGGACAATACAATAAGGAGATAATAAAAACAAAAAAAGATTTTTTACTCATTTTACTACGATAATTTCATCAGATTAAATTTTTATCAGTCTTAAAATCAGGATGCAACAGATATTTGTGTTTTCATTTTTTGCTTTTCAGCATACGCACTCGCAGCTTCTCTTACCCATGCACCTTCTTCATGGGCTTTGACCCTGTCTTCCAGTCTCTCCTTGTTACATGGTCCGTTGCCAGCTACTACGTGATTAAACTCTTCCCAATCTATCGGTCCAAAATCATAATGCCCTGATAGCTGATTGTACTTTAATAATGAATCAGGAATAGTGATTCCCAAAATTTCAGCTTGGGGAACAGTCATATCCACAAATCGCTGACGCAATTCATCATTTGAAAATCTTTTTATTTTCCAGTTCATAGATTGGGCACTATTGGGAGATGCATCATCATTAGGGCCAAACATCATCAACGAAGGCCACCACCATCGATTCAAGGCATCCTGTCCCATATCTTTTTGCTCCCGGCTCCCTTTACACATAGTGAGCAATATCTCAAAACCTTGCCTCTGATGAAAAGATTCTTCTTTGCAGACCCTAACCATAGCTCTGGCATAAGGGCCGTAAGAACACCTGCACAGTGGTACCTGATTCATAATAGCAGCTCCATCCACCAACCAACCTATTGCTCCAATATCTGCCCAAGATAGTGTTGGATAATTAAATATACTTGAATATTTGGCTCTCCCGGTGTGCAACTGGTCTATGAGCTCAGCTCTTGAGATACCTAGAGTTTCCGTGGCAGAATATAGATAAAGTCCATGCCCTGCCTCGTCCTGAACTTTGGCGAGTAACGCTAGTTTTCGTTTGAGGCTAGGTGCTCTTGTGATCCATTTTCCTTCGGGTAGCATTCCTACTATCTCAGAATGTGCATGTTGGGAAATCTGCCTGATTAGTGTTTTTCTATAAGCTTCCGGCATCCAGTCACGTGCTTCAATTTTTTCTTCATTATCGACACGGTGCTGGAACCTGTCTTCCAAAGAATTTATATTTTCCATGAGCTACAAATTATTAGTATCAATATGTTGTACAATTAAAGGATTCATTTGTTGAGTGCTTTCATGATAAATGATGTTAACTCTGTTTCTACATCAGACTTTTGGTGCTTATTTACCCCTGAATATGAACAGGACAACGTTTTAATAATAATGCTGAATACTACATCAATATTCTGAAAATGAAATTTTCCTTCTTTTTTTCCTTCGAGTAATATTTTTTTAAATTTTTTCTCATATTCTTTTCTTGCATTCAGAAACCCACTTAAGACTTCATCATGCAGGAATTTCCATTCATCATTAAAGACAGTAACCGAAGCCGGATGGTCGTAAGCTACTTGTAAATGTAGATCAATTAGTGCTTTTACTTTCTTTTTTGGAGATAACTCAGCAAAATATATATAATTCATACCTTCGGTAAATCTGACGGCACAACTCATACAGATTTCACTGAGCAGGTCTTCTTTTGAGCGAATATGACTGTAAATACTGGATGGTTCGATACCTACACGACTTGCCAGATCTCTCATGGAAGTAGCACTATATCCTTTTTCTTTAAAAAGTTCGGCAGCTGTATTTATTATAAATTGTTTTTTATTGCTGGTTTCCATTTTTATTTTTTGCAGTTATTTTTGGTCAAAGTCAATAAAAACTTTGGGAGTTCTGGGATGTGCCTGACAAAGCAAAACATATCCTGCTTTAATCTCATCAGGTTCCAGTGCGTAGTTTACATCCATTTCTACTTTCCCCTCAGTTATTTTAGCTCTGCAGGTGCTGCATACGCCTCCTTTGCAAGAAAAAGGTAGATCCGCACCATTTGCTATCGCTGCGTCCAGTAAATTCTGCCCACTATACTCAAGTGAGAATTCAAATATATCTCCATCCATTTGTACGGTGATTTCACTTTCTTTGTGTCTTTCAGTGTTGGGTAAACCATCTGTATTTTCCAATGATTTTTTAAGACCGTCTGTGTTGAATAACTCAAAGTAAATTTTATCTGACGCAACTCCGATTTCTCCCAATGCTTCTTTTAAACTGAATATCATATCATTAGGTCCACAAATCATAAAGGCATCTGTATGAGTTGTTGAAAATAACGTCCTACTCATAATTAGACATTTTTC
>JAYTNJ010000425.1:0-16988 GCA_043748345.1 Saprospiraceae bacterium | reverse complement strand
ATTTAATTATTCAATTATTTAATATCTTCATGGGTATTCGCCTCAGAAAACAGCGTTATCGTAAGCCCTGATTTATCTTCATTAATATCAGCAAGTAACTTTGAACCCTTTTCAGGATTTTCATTTAATATAAATTCAGCAAGGGGATCTTCGATATATTTTTGAATAGCCCTATTAAGAGGTCTTGCTCCGAATTGAGGATCATATCCTTTTTCAGCCACAAAAGTCTTTGCTTCATCCGACATACTAAGTTCGAACTCCAGATTATTCATTCGTTTGAATAAATGTTTCAGATTGATGTCAATAATACTGAAGATATGTTCTTTATCAAGGCTATTAAATATGACTATATCATCGATCCTATTAAGAAATTCCGGAGAAAAAGTCTTTTTAAGCGCTCCTTGAATGACTGCTTTGGTATTATCTTCAGAAGCTTCCTGTCTGGACGATGTAGCAAATCCAAGTCCCTGACCAAAATCTTTGAGTTGTCTGACTCCTATATTTGAAGTCATAATTATCAATGTGTTCTTAAAGTCCACTTTGCGACCAAGTCCATCTGTTAGTTGCCCATCATCCAAAACCTGCAATAATATATTGTAAACATCAGGGTGGGCTTTTTCTATTTCATCAAGTAATATTACGGAGTAAGGTTTTCTTCTCACTTTTTCAGTAAGTTGGCCTCCTTCTTCATACCCTACATATCCCGGAGGGGCCCCAATAAGTCTTGATATTGAAAACTTTTCCATGTACTCTGACATGTCTATTCTTACAAGCGAATCTTCACTATCAAACATATATCTGGCCAATGCTTTGGCAAGTTCTGTTTTACCAACACCAGTTGGGCCAAGAAAAATAAATGATCCAATGGGTTTTGAAGGATCTTTAAGCCCTACTCTATTACGCTGAATAGCTTTGGTAACTTTTGCTATGGCCTCGCTCTGACCTATGATCATTCCTTCAAGATCTTTAGTCATTTTGACAAGTTTGTTGGATTCGCTTTGAGCTACACGGCGGACGGGAATTCCCGTCATCATAGAAACAACTTCAGCTATATCATCTTCATTTACAGGATATCTTCTTGTTTTTGCTTCTTCTTCCCATTCTTCCTTGTTCTGCTCGAGTTTACGCAACAATTTAGACTCTTGATCTCTAAGGTCTGCTGCTCTTTCATACTGCTGGCTTTTTACAGCTTGATTTTTTTGTTCTTTTACGATTTCGATTTCTTTTTCAAGATCTTCGATGTATTTAGGGACATGAATATTTTTCAAATGAGTTCTTGCGCCTACTTCATCCATTACATCTATCGCTTTGTCAGGAAAAAACCTGTCAGAAATATATCTTTGACTGAGTTTTACACAGGCCTCTACTGCCTCGTCAGAGTACACTACATTATGAAATTCTTCATATTTGGATTTGATGTTATGCAGAATATGTATAGTTTCTTCAGGTGAAGGCGGGTCTACCAATACTTTTTGAAATCTTCTGTCTAAAGCACCATCTTTTTCAATATATTGTCTGTACTCATCCAATGTGGAAGCGCCTATACATTGCAATTCTCCTCTTGCAAGTGCGGGTTTAAAAATATTTGAAGCATCAAGAGAACCTGTTGCTCCTCCTGCGCCTACTATAGTATGAATTTCATCAATAAAGAGAATAATATCCCTGGCTTTTTCAAGTTCAGTCATGATAGCTTTCATTCTTTCCTCAAACTGACCTCTGTATTTAGTTCCAGCCACAAGTGCAGCCAGATCCAACATTACCACCCTTTTATTAAATAGGGTCCTCGATACTTTTCTCTGAATTATTCTCAAAGCAAGCCCTTCTACAATAGCGGTCTTACCCACACCTGGCTCTCCGATGAGTATCGGATTATTTTTTTTCCTTCTTGAAAGTATCTGTGAAACCCTTTCGATCTCAACATCCCTACCAATAATCGGATCCAGTTTTCCCTCTTCAGCAAGTCTTGATATGTCCCTGCCAAAGTTATCCAATACAGGAGTCCTTGATTTTCCAGTAGCCTTTCTTGTGGTACCATACTGATCTCCTGCATCATCATCATCCATAGACGCATCAGAATCTGAAGGTGTATGTCCGATAAAATCAGGTGAGTGACCATCTTGCTCCTGCTTTACAAATTCAAGTTCAGCTCTAAATGCTTCATAATCTACATTAAAGTCAGATAAAATTTTGTTGGCGATATTTTCTTCATGCTTCAGAATAGATAGCATCAGGTGTTCCGGTTTGATTTCGTCGCTTTTAAATACTTTTGCCTCAAGTGAAGTCACTTTCAAGACTTTTTCAGCGTGTTTATTTAGAGGAATACTTCCATAATTATAACCCAACTCTTCTTCAGTTCTTCCTGTTTGAGTTGTTTCTATTTTATTCCTAAGTTCAACGAGATTTACTTCCAGCGAATCAAGTACCTTAACAGGTAAGCTGTCTTTTTCCTGAAGCAAGCCAAGCAAAAAATGCTCTGTGCCAATAAAATCATGACCAAGCCTTATTGCTTCTTCCCTGCTGAGCTGAATAATTTTTTTTACTTTAGGAGAAAATTTTCTGTTATGCATCTATTTTGATCTTAAATCTTACTTTTAAATTCCAGAATATTCTGTCTTTTTAATATTAAGTCCCTTATAACAATATACATGTATTCAGGTTCTTAATAGTACTAATAACAATTTCGTGCCATTATGATTTTTCAGCAATTTTGTCATACATAAGCTGTACCTGTAAATTTCAATGTAAATATATACTATCTTGACAAATATCGTTACAAACAAGTTTAAAAAACTTCTTTTTTAACCTTACATTAACCCGAATAGAAAACAAATTTAGAATAATAATATTACATATTAAAATAATTCATAATGTTTATTAATAAAAAACTCCATCCTAGGTCGAGTTGGACTTTTATTCATTTTCATTTTGAAAGCCCGAAAGAAAAAATAACTATCAGGTTTTCATTGTTTTTGTTTACTGCAGGGCACTATATTGGTCAAAATTGCTTACTTTTGTGCTGCAAAAATAAAATCCAGGTTTAAATTACAATTTTAAATTATATTTTTAGTTTCCAATAACCATAATCAGTAAATAAATGAAATTTACCTTAGACAAGACAGATAGATATACCATATTTAAATTGCAAGAAGATAATCTAAATTCCATATTAGCTCCGGATCTTAAATCTGAGTTTGTTTTTTTTAGCAATGAGGGAGTTAGAAATCTTATTCTGGATCTCTCTGAAGTTAAATATGTCGATTCGTCAGGATTGAGTGCCATTTTGACGGCAAATCGGCTATGGAAAGATTACGGATGTTTTGTATTAACGGGAGCTCATCATCCTGCTGTAAAGAAGCTAATAGAAATATCAAGACTTGAGTCAATACTTACCATCATTCCGACATCTGAGGAAGCAATAGAATTTGTATTCATGGAAGATATTGAAAAAGAGCTTACAGCAGAAGCAGAAGATGATTGATAAATTCTCGTTTTATTTTACTTTTTTTCAAGCCGCGTCATCTGCAACTTGTCTAAGATCGGTGAATTTAAGCCTTACCAAAAAGTAATTCACTTTCAGAATATGAAGTTGGGAAGAGCTTTTAGGATATGCGCCTAGTAATCTCAAAAATGGCTATAACGAAACTATATTGTAGGCTTTATCTTCTCTTAGTCTGATGTTCTAACTATAGTACTCTCTTGTATCCAACAAGGTATAAAAAAAGAAGTGCCAGCTTTAATGTTTCTAAAGAAAATATCTTCCTTTTTGGGCATAAACTGCCAGTATCTTGAAATCAAAGCGCTGGCTTCTCCAGATACCTTTGGATCAATACTCTTTGCTTTGTTCCACATATCTATGGCGGTCCATGTGACAATCTGGCTTTCCCAACCTCTGCCAGTACCACAAAGTGGGCCACTGGACGCATAGAGGTTTCCTATCAGCATGTACGGTTCTCCCCATCCTGATTTTATTTTAGCAGCATCCAGTGCAAATTTTCTAGACTTTGAAAAATTTCTGATGTCCCGATAATAAATCTTAGCAATCAATATGAGGTATTTTGCTTTTTGCTCATTATCATTTGACTGATCCACACATTTTAGATACGAATCTACTGCACGTGTATATTTACCCTGAGAATAGTCTTCATTTCCCTGAGCAGCACAACTCAAGGCTGGAGGAGGCACATAACATTTTACCGTTTTTCTTTGTTTTAATTCAACAAGTCTGGGTTCAGACGCTATACATTCTCCACGTAAAAGCCTGGCATAAACAAGATTAATTATATCACAACTATCAGGGCTGGCCTTATACATAGGATAATACTTTTTTGCATAATACTCACATCCGTAAAAACCATCAATTCCCTCCAACCCTTCCAATCTTGCCGGAGCATATTCGTTTACCATATCCCAAGCTTCACATATTTTTCCTTTACAGCTTGATACACCTTTTTCAATTGTCTTAAAAATAAGGTCAGCATATTTTTGACCTTCTGATTTAGATACTTTTTCTTCTACAATTCGGTCAAACAATAGTTTTGTAAATGGATTTACGACAAAATAATCGGCATTTATTCCTTTGATATCAAAATTTGATTTAAACATTTGAAATACTTTTTCTTCATCTGCATATTCAGGATAATTGTAGTAATAATCAAACGCTTTGATACCATTGACATAAGCTTCATCTCCAAAACACTCTTTCTTTTTATCATAGATCATCATTATAGTATCAATATATCTTCGCTTCAGTAAGGTATCTGTGGTGCTTTGATAATAGTGCCTGTATATAGATGCGCCATCCTCAAAGTGGTTTTTTACTTTGCCATTTGACCCCGGAGCTAATGAGTATGCTTGTTTCCAATACACCAATGCTTCGTCGTACTTTTGGGTTTTAAGAAAGTCCTTATATAAAACAAAAGCCGTTTCTGCCATTTCCTTTTCATCCCCAGGCAAATCATCAAAACTTACACATGCTCCTTTTTGCTCTTTTTTTACCGGCTCAACTGATACATCTTCAGCTGGCTTGATATCGACTACTTTTGGTGAACAAGCTATAATAAATATAAACATTAAAGCAATCAATTCAATATTTTGAATTCTCATATAATGTAAGTTTTGAATTTTAAACAAAAGTACCTTATCAATGCCACATAAACAAAAAATGGGAGTTCCGATTTCAGAACTACCCATTTAATACATTTATTGATCTTTAAAACCTTATTCCTTTACTCTCAGTCTTACACTTTCTCCTATCCAGCATCCGCAGTTGAGTGATTGACCTTCAGTGTATCCTCTCATAAATGCTTCTGCTTTATCGGGAACCGAATTGTAAAAGTGAGATAATTTATCATTGGCTTCACCGGAAATCCCGCCTTCTGTTGATTTCGCTTGTGAGTATTTATCCATAGCAGCCAGAATACATAATCTCTGGTTAAAGGCATCTCCACATGATCTGGCAGTTTTTGCATACATATCTCCTATTAGCATGTAAGGCCGTCCATAGCCTGGTTTGAGTTTAGCAGCTGCATACGCTGTACTTCTCGCCTGGCTGTATAGATTTAGTTTTCTAAACTCTATAGATGCCACGGCAAACATCATAGTTGCTTTTGTATCATTATCAGTAGCATCTGCTATTGCTTGCTTGTACTTGGTGATTGCTTCCTGATATCTACCTGCATCGTAAGCTGCTTTAGCACCTGCAGCAGGATTATTGGCTTCAAACTCAGCCTGAAGTCTGGCATTTTCTGTCATCGCATACTTCTTCCATTCCATATCAAGTTTTATGATAGTAGGGTCGTCATTATTACATCCCTGAGATTTCAGTGTTGCTAAAACTCTTTTGAGAGTCTGTGGATCTTCTTTGTTTTCTTCGTACTCGGGCATCAATTTTTCTTTAAAAAAATCACAGTCGAATATGTCTTTCTCAATTTCTGAAAACGTACCTTCCATATTTGCCTTAGCTTGTTGATATCCTGCAGAAAGTTTTTCGTTGTTAGATATATTATACTCAGCTATCTCCTGCATTCTTTTGTAAAGCGCCACTGCTCTTTCCTTTTTCAGGTGGCCTTCTTTAAATTCATATACTGCTATTCTTGCATAAGGATCAAAGATGGTATACTCAGTTTTATCCCCTGAATACTCGATACATTTATCCAAAGCAACAATGATATCATCGTACTTAGAATTGACTATATAAAACATATCAGCAGCTTTTCTACCATAAAGATAACCTATTCTCCATTTGGATTCTTCTTCGGTACTATTTTTTGTAGTAATGGCTTTTGCTTTATAACATTCAATTGCCTGGTCGTATAGCTGAATAATAATATTATTATATTCAGTTTTGGTTTTATCATCAGTGGCCTGTGTCAGAAGGTGTTTGTACAAAATCACTCCGTCAGTATAGTGGTAGTCCCTCTTACCGTCCGCCGCCGGAGCTAGTTTATAGGCTATCTGCCAGTTTTCAAAGGCTGTAGTATAATCATTTGCCTTTAATGCTTGTCGGTAAATTGAATGGGCATTTTCAGCATCTGTCTGAGTAGGCTTACCTATCCAGGTGTCACATTGTGCACTTAAAGTTGTTACACTTAAGGCTAAAATGGCAAACATTAGAGAAAAAAATCGATTATTCATAATAAGCAGGTGTTTTAGTTAATTGTATTTTAAAATATTTAATTAATTGTATTTACGCTTTAAAAACCATTCATCGTCGTTAAAAGTTACACCAAGTGAGATTTTAACAAATTTTTCAGATATAGGGGTATTTTGTCCTCTCACCCCCATATTCAGGCCTAAATTTACATGAGATACTTTCCTTTGAAATACAAAAGGCATACCAAATCCAAAAGTTACTCCGTAAGTTTCTAATTGCTGGCCGGCAACCACCCTAGGGTCCGTATTGTAATAAAATCCGTATCGATAATAAACTCTTTCAAAAAAATTGTCGAAAGATTTATAATCAGGTCTAAAATGACCTCCTATACTCCATTTACGGCTATTTTTTAAGGCTCCTTTAGCATCCCCGGAAGCATCATTATAGTATTCTGACCACAGAGCTGTCACAAAATTAATTCCAAGAGAAAATTTCTCGCCAGAATAAAATGTTGCTCCAAGACCAAATTCTGCCGGCAATTTCCCTCTTCCTGCAATGGAATCTTTAACCTGCACAGTATCAGTATTAAATACATTACCAGGTAATTGTTGCAATAATATGTGATTTATAGTATAGTCAGTAGAAAAGCTGGTAGCAGAATTGGCATGAATTCCCAATGAAATTCTTTTGATAGGTGTTGTTTTCACCTGCTCGATAGCTTTTTTATTAATAATGTCGTTGTAAATAAATCCTGCATTCCACATAAACCCTTTCATATTATAATCGTTGCCGTAAAAGTCCCCGTAAGCATACTCACCTGGACTAAATGTTACCTTGTTTTCATTTTTTATTTTGCCGAACATATAACCCAAATTCAAACCAAATGATAGATTTTTATATTTTACAGCATTTCCCCATAAAACCTTGTAAGTGCCACCGGTCCCAAGGTAATTTCGACTAAATTTTTGCCCTCCTGACAATGAATCGACAGATGAAATATCATAACTCACATTGGAGTGTTGCATTAGAGAAAAAGCCATAGCATGTTTGTAATCCTTCTTTACGTTATCATAAATCTCATTAATAGGATTTCTGAGCGGGAAAGCAAGGGACAAATATTCAAGATTCCCACTCCAGATTTTATTACTTGTTTTACTGTCTTCAAGCCAGGTGCGCTTAGCGAAGATTCCTACATCAAAAGCAGTAGAATTTAAATATGCTAAGCTGGCAGGATTAACAATATTTATGTGAAACCCATCTACAAATGACGCCCCTAATCCTCCCATCTGCCTTAAATGGTTAAAATTATTATCAGAAATATCTCCTATCCCGTATCTTGAGTATGGACTGTTGTCATTTTTTTGAGCAGATACAGCATCCGCGCAAACTATAAATAACAGCATCAATATACTAATTCTTATCAACATTATATTTTAATATTTCATTCAACCCTTCCAACACAAGATTCGGGGCGACAAATATCTTATTTTTTGTGTAATTTTCAAACAAATGTGCATCCCCACCCGTTAAAATAACGTTAATAGCTCCAAATTTTTGATGTGTTTCTTCTATAAACGTATCAATTTCTCTAAATGTACCTTTGATAGCACCATTTTGTAGTGCTTTTATTGTGTCACTACCAAAATATTCGTCAGGTATCTGCAGTGGGGCTTTGGGTAGTCTGGCTGTATATTTGTGCATTGCCCTAAGTCGCATGTTGATACCAGGGCTTATATTTCCTCCTATAAAAACACTGGAACTGTTTATAAAATTCATGGTAATACATGTACCCATGTCAATGAACAATACAGCTTTCCCCCCAAATCTTTTTTTAGCTGCCACAGCTGCTGCGATTCTATCCTTACCGAGTGTGTGAGGAGTTAAATATTTATTGATTATAGGGATGGGTGTATTTTGGTCCAGATGTATAAAAAAAGGCAAAGAACTTAAAAGTTGAATAACTGTCGGATCAACCTCAGATGTGTTACTTAAAATAGCCGCAGTTACCGGATTTGCAACTAAAACCTTCTTTAAACCAAGTAAGGCAAAGCGACGTGGAGCTGCGCTAAAACTCAACAATTCGTCTTCTTCATAAACAGCAAGTTTTATCCTGGTATTTCCAATGTCTGCAATCAGATACATACTATATTTAATGTCTGAAATGCCTTAATCCTGTGAATACCATAGACATATTGTGATCATCGCAAAAATTGATACTTAACTGATCTTTAATAGACCCGCCTGGCTGAACTACTGACCTTATACCTTCTTTGTGTGCAAGTTCAACACAATCAGGAAAAGGGAAAAATGCATCAGAAGCCATTACAGCACCATTAAGATCAAATCCATATTGAATAGCCTTTGATATTGCTTGTTTGCAGGCATCCACTCTTGAAGTCTGCCCACACCCCATGCCTAACAATTGATTATTTCTGGCAAGCACAATGGTGTTGGATTTAAGGTGTTTTGCACATTTAGCAGCAAAGATCAGATCATTCAGTTCGGAGGTAGAAGGAGATAATTTCGTTTTTACTTCCATTTCATCAGGAGTCTCGGTCTTGTTATCGCCCTCCTGCACAATGACTCCATTCAGTAAAGTTTTGAAGGTATTCTTATGGCCCGGATATGAATTAAGCTGAAGCAAGATCCTTTTTGATTTAGTCATTAATACTTGTTTTGCTTCTTTTGTAAAGTCCGGGGCTATCAATACTTCATAAAAAATTTTGTCAATGGCAATTGCGGCCTCTGTGTCTATAATATGATTGGCAATCAATATCCCACCAAATGCTGAAACGGGATCCGCGGCCAAAGCTGCTGACCAAGCTTCTGATATGCTTGTTCTGGTGGCTATACCACATGCATTGGTATGTTTGAGTATAGCAAAAGTAGGTCCTTGAGTCTTAAATTCGTTCATGACTGCTATAGCTGCATCTATATCTACGAGGTTGTTATAGGAAAGCTCCTTTCCGCAAATTTTATTGAAAACCTCATCCATTTTGCCAAAAAATATTCCAGCTTGATGTGGATTTTCTCCGTATCGCAAAACCTCATGCTGTAAAATGCTTTGTTTAAACACTTCAGACTTCTGCTTATCATCTGAAAGGTAGCTAAAAATTGCAGTGTCATAATGTGATGAAATTTTAAATGCTTCTGCCGATAAATGCTTTCGCTGTATCAAATTTGAATAACCATTTTGATTAAAGAGAATATTCTTAAGTTCCTGATATTGGGCTTTGGAAGGTATGACCACTACATCGTTAAAATTTTTCGCAGCTGCCCTGATTAATGAAATTCCGCCAATATCAATTTTTTCAATTATTTCTTCTTCTATAGATGTGTGGGCTAAAGTTTCTTCAAATGGATATAAGTCTACAATAACCAAATCAATCGGTGGAATCTCATAACTATCAAGCTGTGCTGTATGCTCATCGTCACGCATAGCAAGTATACCGCCAAAGATTTTTGGGTGCAATGTCTTAACCCTACCGCCCAATATAGATGGATACCCGGTCAGATCCTCCACTCGGTGTACCTTTACTCCCAAAGATTCAATAAAAGTCTGCGTCCCACCTGTGGTATAAATATTGATATTCAGCTCATACAGTTTGTGTATTATATCTTCCAAACCATCTTTATAGTACACCGAAATCAGGGCCGATTTTATTTGTTTCACTTTAGTAAATATCAGAAATTAAAAAAATAATTAATACGTAATTGCATAAAATAAAAAATGGGAAGCTGCGTAAACAACCTCCCATTTTTTTATTTATTTTATTAATACTCCCAGAGATCGTGCTCTATATTGAGTAATTCATTTTTGATCTTTTCAGAATTGAGAAGCATATCAATTCCTGCCCTGTTTTGAGTATCTTCGGGATCTGCGACATAAAAATCTTTCAACCTGAAATCCAAAACATTTGATTTTTTGTAAATATAGCTTGAAAAAACTCGCGCGTCGAATAAGTCAGACCATGACATGGGAGCTATATCATTTTCTTCATTGAACACTCTGAACTTGGACAAAGGCTCTCTGGCTTCAGGAAAATATATCCAAAATAATGGATATGGGGTTAGTCCATTTTCTTTATCCTTATCACTTGCATACAGAGGTGCTACCCCCAGTATTCTTACATCCATGACAGAGCGTTGTTTATCAAAGTACCATACTTCTTTCACTCTAAACTGCTCAATTTTTTCCCAGTTTATGTCATTTCTTACTATCTTAATTACTTCTTCATAAGTATCCGGATTCAAATCTATCAAAGTATCTACGTTCGACATTTTCTGATCAATATCATCTTTGGTCATTACCATCTTAAAACTCTCATCAGAAAAAGCAGTGATCGCACCGTCTTGTATTAGCTGTCTTAATACTGAAAAGAGATTCAGTTCAACGCTTCTGAATGGAAGGTTCATTTTTTCACGGGTATCAATGACCCTTTGAATCCTTTTTTCCCAGGAAATATCTGCCTCACGAATCGGCTGAAGATCCATAATTTTGTTTTCAAGAACAATTCTTTTTCTGACTATGTCATCCACAAATATATCCTCCGTAGGTACTGAAGACTCTGTCTTAGGTACCTCAGAAATGGGTGCCGGCTTTGCTACCTGAGCAAAACTCATCCCACAGATACATACTGTACCTATCATAAGGGATACTTTCATTTTTATTAATATTTTCATGGTAATTTTTATTTAAACTACATTACTGAATGTCAAAAACCAATTGTCCAAGATTTCTGTCTGCCACATCGCCAGGACATTTGCACTTAATATCCTGAAAAATATATTTATCTCCCGGATTTGCCTTACTTTGCAAAGTTGCTGCCTGACCTTCAATTCTTGCCCCTCGATTTGGTGCAAATTCAGGATCTTGTCTTTTGGCAACTCTTACCAGTGTAAATCCACCCAGATTACATTTTGCATCGAAGTCAAAAGCTTCAAGTATCGGAATCAATGAACCGTATCCTTTAAAAGTTCCGTTTCCTATCCTTCCGCCCCTTTCTTTTCCACCCAATAAAGGTGTTGGGTCAGGTATTCTTTTTATTCTGAATTCTTTTGATCCATTCATGCCTGGAGCTGAAACCGTAATAATGGCTTTTGATCCCGGCCCGGATGTAGGTTTTGCTGTATATGTTCCATCACCATTTTTACCTATATCACCTCCGCTCATAGTTACCTTGATCTGCGCAGATGGCACACCCGCCGCTGAAACCTCTACAGGATTATCAACTCCTATATAAAATACATTCATTTTGGCAGCCGATATAGTAACAGATCTCTCACCTACCTCATATTCGAAAACCTGTTTAAAAGCTTTTGTCTCTTTGGTTACAGGATTAAATACGCTGGCTATTGCTTCATATTTCCTTACTCCAACTTCGTTTGCTGTAATTGCCCATGATGCGGCACCTTCTGCATTCACTGGAAGGTTGGCACCATTCACTGTAATTTTAACGCCAGTATTACTTGTTTTACCTGCTGATGCAGAAAGAAAAACTTCAGTTTCAAATCTTTCACCTTTGATTACATAAGATTTTTTTGGAGAAGACACTACTCTAAACTGATCCAGAACCACTTCTTCAGTCAGACCTACTTTACCGGCTAGATAATTTAGTACTGCAGCTTCAGAGCTTTTGATATCATTTGTAAACTTGCTGAAGATAGGCATACAAGCCCCCAAAGGCATGTGTCCAAAAGTAAAGTCAGCCCAATTTTCTTTTTTATTGGTTGATTTTTGCCAAGTTACATCATCAATATTTATGGGTAATTTATCAGCAAAAGATGCCTTATCCGCCTCGTCTATCAAAGTCAGAAACTTATTTTTTAATTCAATCATTTTACCCTTCAGCTCTTCACCTTTTCCATCATTGACTAATAATCTGGTAGTAATATCGTAATCTCTAAGGCTTTTAAGTTGCTCTACGCCTTCTACAGTCTCATATCCACCACTTTTTTCTATCAGAAAAGACTTGATTCCATTTACAAAATCCGAACCTTCTTTAGATATAGCAGATACTTGGTCTACTCTGTCTGCATATACTTTGAACTGAGGGCCTTTCAGAGCACTTTTTTTAATTTCCTCCGGAATATCTTTATTTGCAGCGTCTAATGAATTATTTGCCTTAACTAGTCCCTTATCTACCATATCAAAGGCGTTAAAGATTTCAGCAGATACATTGAGAGCCAATAATGCGGTCAATACCAGATACATTACATTGATCATCAATTGCCGCGGTTCTTTAGGTATTGACATTTTATATCTTTTTTATTTGTTATAAACTTAAGTAACTTACCGGATCTTATCCTTTTACATTGTATGCTGAAAGTATATTTCCATATACTCCATTTAGTGATGTAAGGTTTTTGCTAAGACTTGACATTTGTGCCTGATATTGCTTGGTATCTTCTACGCTGGCATTGAGTGAGGCCATAGCTTCATTCATTCTCGAGTAAAAATTATTCATAGCTTTGAGTTGATCTCCTGTCTGAGAAAAATCAACTTCCTGGAGCGCTTTTAGAGATCCAAGGCTTTTTGACATAGATTGCATCTCTGTAAGCATACCTCCAAGTTTGCTTTCTACCAGATCAGCATTTAGCGCTTTGTGGCTTGTGCCTGTTGTGGGACTGTCAGTAATTGATGCTATATTAGAACCGTATTCATCAAGACCCGGATACAATTTCTCCCAGTAATAATCTTTTTCAGGACCAAGAACTCCCAACATGAAAAACAAAAATGCTTCCACTAAAAGACCCAAAGTAATTGCCAGACCACCCCATGAAGTGCTATTTAATTTACCCAACGCCCCGATCATAACTACTGAAGCTCCCACACCGATCAAGAGGTTTTTTAAATATTTAAAATTTTTGGATTTAACTATACTCATTGTTCAAAATTTAACTTTAAAATAATTAATATTCTTTATAGGCAACAAAACCCATTGCCTACACTTTAGCCTAATTTAATTTAAAAATCGTTGATCGATCTTCCTAGATATGTAATCACGCATCTGAATCCTATGTAAGACTTAGTGGTGTCTTGAAACTCCCAGTTTCTTGTACCTGTCTGACAATAATAAGATATATCTTTCCATGATCCTCCTCTGATTACTTTTCTTTTAAACGCTTCTGGATCATCTTCTTTAGCATCATATCTGTAATCTGGATTCAGGTCGTGCTGATGTCTATAAGCACTTTCATTATATGCATCTCTAGTCCATTCAGCTACGTTTCCAGCCATGCAGTACAATCCGTAATCGTTAGGGAAATACGCGTCAGCTTTAACCGTGTGAAGACCACCATCTTCAGGATAGTTACCCCTACCAGGTTTGAAGTTTGCTAATAGACAACCCTTGGCATTTCTGATATAAGGGCCTCCCCATGGATATGGAGAAACATCGTGTCCGCCTCTTGCAGCATATTCCCATTCTGCTTCTGAAGGAAGTCTGAATTCTTCGGTATTTGGTTCTTCGCCTGATTTGAACTGATTCCACAGTTTTGTCCTCCAGCTGCAAAATGCATTTGCCTGCTTCCAATTAACTCCGACTACCGGATAATCATCAAATGCAGGGTGAGTAAAGTAGTTTCTTGTCTGTGGTTCATTATAAGAATAAGTAAAATCCCGTATCCAGCAAAGTTCATCAGGCCAGACACTCGCCTCTCCTTTTTGAATCAAACTTTTTCTGGTTGCTTTTCTGTCGTTGGCCGCTTTCTGCCAGTCTATCCACTGATACTTGTATTTTAGTGCTTCTTTGTTTAATTCACGCTGACCATCATATGCCATATCTCCCTGATAATACATGTCGTTGAGGGTTTCGTCTTCATAGTCAAGTTCTACTTCCCAATCTATAATTTCATTGTCAAAATCATCAGTCATTTTATTACCCATAAGTTCATGAGCCGTGGAATCCCTAACCCAATATACAAACTGACGATATTCGTTATTTGTTATTTCAGTATCATCCATAAAAAAACCTGAAATAGAGATGTTTTTTTGTCTTTGAGAGTAAGTGGAGAATACATCCTGGTCACTTTGTCCCATTGTCAATGTACCTGACGGTACATATACCATACCAAAAGGATTGAAACCACCCCATTTTGGTCTTTCCTGAACTCCTGTAAGCTGACCTGACTCTTTTCTTCCGCAGGAAAACAGGAAAATTAGTAGAAAAAATACTACACTAAGATTTGATAAACTTTTCATTTTCTATTAGCGATTTTAACTGGAAAAAACGGTTTTCCGAAAAAATGGTGCAAAGATAATTGTATATTTGGAATGTGCAATAAATAATTTCAAATATCAAATTATCCTGATAACCATGGACTATTTGAATGTGTATAACGATGAAAAACAACTAATATTGTGCCAAAGACAAAATATTAAGGGATGACTTTTCCATTAAATACCCAAAGGTAAAATATCAGACAAATAGATCACTACTGAGGTATCTGTCACCTCGATCACAGCTGATAAATACTATAATACCTTCATTTATCTCTTGTGCCACTTTCAATGCAATACATGCTGCTCCCCCTGAACTCATTCCCGAAAATATGCCTTCATGAAGAGCCAG
Source organism: Saprospiraceae bacterium (assembly GCA_043748345.1). Classification (GTDB taxonomy): domain Bacteria; phylum Bacteroidota; class Bacteroidia; order Chitinophagales; family Saprospiraceae; genus OLB9. Next base: position 1,823 of record JAYTNJ010000425.1, on the reverse strand, counting down.
TTTTTTAGCCATTTCTGTAGCTTCTTCCTGCGAGACATCATAAATTTTATCCACTCTCGATCGATCAAAAATCTTTGGCAGATAGTCCGGTGTCCATCGTCGTATACCAGGAATAGAAGATCCATCAGTAGGTTGACAACCTATGATCTGAATATCAGAGTTTAATGCCTTCAGATACATGGATGTACCCATTATCGTGCCTGTTGTACCCATCGAACTTACAAAGTGAGTTATTTTACCTTGGGTATCGTTCCAAATCTCCGGGCCGGTTGACATCACATGGGCTAGATAGTTATCTTTATTTGCAAACTGATCCAGCATAAAATATCCGGGCTGCTTAGATTTTGATTCTGAATAATCACGACATTCTTCAATCGTATCAAGAAGAATTACTTTTGCGCCAAATGCTTCCATGGTCTGCGTTCTTTCTTTTGTACTGTTGGACGGCATGATCAACTCTATCTTAATACCGAAAGTACCTGCTATCATAGCTAAAGCAATACCTGTATTTCCTGAGGTTGCTTCTACCAGAATTGTTTTATTGTCAATATCTCCCCTTTCAATGGCTGATTTTATCATATTCAGTGCTGCTCTGTCCTTGACACTTCCGCCAGGGTTATGTCCTTCCATTTTAGCAAAAACTCTGACCTTTGGGTTATTATTCAATTTACTTATCTCTACCAAAGGCGTTTTTCCCACCAAATCATTGATTTTGCTCATTTTCAGTATGGTATAGTTCTGTTTTCTATCATTTTATTGTCTGCGTTGTGGTACACTTTTGTTCCTTGCGGCACTGATCCGGTAAGCCATACATTTCCACCTATAATACATCCCTTTCCTACTACCGTTTCACCTCCCAATATAGTTGCCCCGGAATATATTATAACATGATCTTCAACTGTAGGGTGACGTTTAATCCCTGCCAGCTTTTTGTCAATGCTCAGTGCACCTAATGTTACACCCTGATATATTTTAACATGATCACCTATAATTGCTGTTTCTCCTATGACTACTCCTGTACCGTGATCTATAAAAAAAGATTGTCCAATAACTGATGCAGGATGAATATCTATACCAGTCCTCGAATGTGCGTACTCACTTAAAATCCTTGGTAATAGCGGAACACCTTCATGATGCAAAATGTGAGCAATCCTGTAAATATATATGGCATAAAACCCAGGATAACTTCTGATCACTTCAAAGGTTGACCAAGCAGCAGGGTCACCATCTACAAAAGCATCTATATCCAGCAATAATATACGATACACTTCTGGTATTTCATTAAAAAAATTTGAAACTGTCTCTTCATCCCTTGAATGATCACATGATCGGGTATGGTAAAGCAATGTTCTTAATTCTAGATTGAGTTTATCAAACGCATTTTTAATTTCTCTAACGGAATCGAGCCTTTTTTCTGTTACTTCCGGGAAGAGAACTTCAAGAAGACTATTTGCCCAGGTACTGATCATCAAAGTAGAAGGCACCTCCTGTGTTTTATCATGTCTTAGTAACAACTTTTCGATAAATGACTTTTCCATATTTACTTTTGAATATAAAAAAATAAAAGGGTATTTGTTTTAAAACTGGCTGATGAACTTTTCAAAGTATTAAATGCAGGCTCTTTTATTTATTTTTTGGGGACAACCTGATGATTGGACATATCATCTCTTCCAAAGAAATACCTCCATGCTGAAATGTATCCCTGAAAAAGTTATTAAAATATGTAAAATTATTTGGATAAAGAAAAAACAGATCTTCCTTTGCAAAAATAAAGGTGCTGCTCATGTTGGGACTTGGTAGACCTGCATCATTAGGATTTTTGA
>JAYTNJ010000424.1:0-6646 GCA_043748345.1 Saprospiraceae bacterium | reverse complement strand
TTCAGGTTCTATTCGGAAGGTTTAATCTGTACCTGCTGCCTAATGAGAAATTGCAGTTTTGTGCTTTATAATAGATTTTATGTAAACATTTTTTTTATTATTCATTCTTAGGTTTTAAACCCCTTTATTTTTTGGAAGTTTCAGTTAAGTACTACTTTTCTGTGACTAATCTGCAGATCTCGATCACAGTATCAACCCCTTTTTGCATATCCTGAACTGATACCCATTCGTATTTGGAATGTATCGCTTGTTCTCCTGCAAATAAGTTGGGGCAAGGCAGGCCCATATGCGACAATGCCGCACCGTCAGTACCCCCTCTGATACTACCAACGATAGGTGTGATTCCTGAACTTATCATCGCATCCAAGGCTAGTGTTCTCACATAAGGATGTTTATCCAGTACATCCTTCATGTTTCTGTATTGCTCTTTAGATTCTATTTCAAAAGTGGAGTGAGGATAATTTTTCAAAACTTCATTAGAAATTTGTGTAATTAATGATACATATTCTTGAAGTTTTTCTGTCTCAAAATCCCTTAAAATAAATTCCACAGTTGCATTTTCCAATCCCCCGCTAATTTTGGTAGGGTGAATGAATCCTTCCTTTGCGTCAGTAGTTTCAGGGGATAGGGTCAGTTTTGGAAGGGAAGATACGATTTCTGATGCAATTTTTATCGCATTTTCCATAGCACCTTTTGCCATTCCTGGATGAGCACTCACTCCTTTAATAGTGAGTTTTAACGAATTAGCTGAAAAATTTTCATCTTCAAAACATCCCAGATCACCTGAATCTAATGTGTAACCAAAATCAGCATCAAGTAACCCAAGGTCAACCTTTGCCACTCCTTTTCCTATCTCTTCATCCGTCGTGAGTAAGGCTTTTACTGCTCCATGTTTGAGTGATATATTTTGTGTAAATTGATAGAAAACATCCATAATTATAGCTACTCCCGATTTATCATCACTACCCAAAAGTGTTAATCCACTAGCTGTGATAAGATCATGGCCATGCTTTTTATTAAGATTTGGATATTGATTTGAAGAAATAATAATAGACGAATCATCTGGTAAAACTAAATCACGTCCATCATAATTATAATGTATGATAGGTTTTACGTTCGTACCACTGCAATCTGGTGCAGTATCTAAATGGGCACAAAAAAATACTTTAGGAACATCTTTTTCGCAGTTTGATGGTAAGGATGCATAAATATAGCCAGCTTCATTTGTAAAATATTTGATACCCATATTGTCAAATTCATCACACAATAATTTCGTGAGACTCTTCTGTTTCAAAGATGATGGAAATGTACCGCTGGTAGGATCAGCTTGTGTGTCTATCTTAACGTAAGAAATAAATCGATCTCGAACAGTATATTCCATTTGTTTTATTTGTTAGCAAAGATAGTACCTGATATTTTCAAATCAAAAAGAAATAATTAGAAGAGTAAATTTTGAGATTACAATATGAAAAAACTCCAAAGAAAGGTGGTTACTTGACTTATTTACTTGGAATTTCTCTCGTGTAAATAAATCATTTAACCTGAGTCACAAAATTTTTATTTATTTCTTCAGCAATTTTTTCAGCGACGTTTACCATTTGAGTTTCGTTTAAAGTTGAAATATTCATTGCGAGCATCACCAGATAATTATCGCCGAAATTCCAGTAAAATCTTGCCTGTTGAAAAGAATACACTCCATTAACTCCTCCTGCATTAAATTTTAAGTATTTTGTAGGTTTGTCATCACCCAGGGTCGTCTCACCTTCTGAAAGTTTAGTACTCACAAACTTTGAAATATATTCATTATATTCATCGAAAACAGGATTAGTCTGTAATTGGATCAAAATGCCCGCATTCGGAGTATTATCATCATCCCATTTAAAAAAACATGATTTAGCGTTTGAGCTCTGCGGATCAGTAGCATCTTTCAGGTTTACTGCTGAGTTGGTTATTTTAAGTATTTCTTTCAATTTTACATCGCTGATCATCTGACATGCATCCGGGATACTTAGCTTTTTGGGATCTACAGTTTTTGCGGTTTGTAGGTCTTTTAACGCCTGATTAATACTAACGTTTTCGTTTTTACAGCTAAAACTGATTAACAATATAAAGAAATAGATGAAATTTTTCATTTTGGGCAATAAATTTTTTGAATTAAATAAAAGTTTGCTATTCACCGCAAAAGTATAAAAATTATTATTTATTCTATTAATCTCTATCTAAAAAGAAAGAAGCAAGTAAACAAGCATTCAATTTAAATAGCCGCCAATAGCAACGGGTATCATAATCTTGTCATCTATTTAATATGAACTTAAAACTAGCTTTTCGAAAATCTCTATTTACCTAATTGGCAAATCGTTTTAGGTTTTTTTTTTAATCCTGTCTTTAATAAATGATCAAATTATAGTAATTTTCCCACACGGCAAGGATTTTGTTGCATCGACCCATCAGAAAATAGAAGTAGCATTATGGTGTTAGTCAAGGCGTCAATAAGAAGATTTTTTTTAAATAGAAGTTATTGAACGTTGAAAAAAATATTTAAGGCAACTGTTCTATGAAAAAATCAAAATTAGAGAGAAAAAATACATTTGGAGGATAAAAAAGAAGCTGGGCATACAACATATTTTTATCGTCATTAGGGTTGTCAAATTTAGCTTTTGAATTTAAGTCAAAATCGCTTTGAAAATAACCTAATGCAAAATCAAAATTGGCATTACCAGAAAGATTAGTGGGGTAAAACAAGACATCAAATAAAAGAAAGTTTAGATCGTCATTTGGATTTTCACTTTTTACTTTCTTATTGCCATCGAAATCACCAGCCCATAGTGCCATAAAGTCGGATTTTACAGTTGCCTTTTGTGCCATACCCGTATAATCGTAACCGTTATTTTTACTGGTTCCAAAGTCAAATGTCAAAGTAGTGGGGGATGTGAAATTTATAAGATCATTTAATTGTTCGGGGCTTTGGGGGGTGTCAGTCATAGCTCCAAGATGATTTCTATGCCTTACAGCAACGTAATAGCTGTCTATTGCTGTCTGTGGGAATCTTAAAGTGCTAATTCCATCAATATCAACCACATCTCCGTCTCTTTGTAATAAAGCAGAGCGAGTAGCAGTGACCAAAGATTTGTTATTTTTTGACCGGAGTTCAATAAAAACCCAATCCACTATGGCATCTCTGCCGCTGACAGAAAAAACCGCCGTTGGATTGGGGATTGATTCAAATTCAGTCCTATTTCCGGTATTCCTATGGATGTATTGAGATTCTAAGTTTACATACAAAGTTGGAATCTTATATGGATCTGAAGCTGGTATATATCTGCTTCCGGTAAAAGGACTCATTCTCAAATTATCACGCATTAAGGGTCTTCCTTCAGCCATAGCATTTGTATTGTTCATTAGAGCTCCTTCAAGATATACCCTGATATTTACAGTCAACTCAAAAAGCACTAAAATGTAGAGAGTTCCTGTTTTGCAAACCTGATTTGTGTGATTGTCGCAAACTTCATAAATAAATTTTATAGGACCTGTAAAGATACTTGAAGGCATAAAAGAAAATGACCCATTGGAATTTAATTGGAAGGTTCCATATGCTCCAGACATATTTTGTGGCGATGCGATAAGAGAATTTCCTTCAGGATCGGTGTCATTTATTAAAATATTGCCGGTTAGTAAAGTTCCTTTATAACCAATAGAGAGATCGTCGCATACTGTGAGGGAATTTTCAGGTGAAGGGGCCAATACCGTGATAATTTGTTGGGAGGTATCACAATTCGTGGATTCTCCTGTCACACATACTTTATAAGTTAAGATTACTATTCCAGAATATCCGGACGAAGGCGTAAATGTTATGTTTCCATTTAGAGAATTGATAGCTGTATTACCAGATACCGGAGGATTAATTATTGCAACAGTAGCTGGATCCGGACTACATCCTCCAATAGTAATACATGCGTCATTATGCAGAGTTTTAATTATGACAGGAGTATTTAATGATGTGGAAACCAGGTCTATATTTGCAGTAATAATTTTGGTTGGCAAATCAGCATTTTTTACTGTTATAACCAGCACTGATGAAGAACAACCAGTTACTGCAGGTAGCACACAGACTGGAATTTCAAGAGTATAAATGCCTTCAACATCAGCTTCAAATGTGTAACTGCCATCAGGATTTATATTTAGAACTGGAATGCCCCCTAACGGCCCGGAAATTAAATTGTAAGTATTATTATAAATATTTGATGTGGGGTTTAAATCGTTCGTACTGAGATTACCCGGAACCGAAACATCACTGTATGTTATATTAAAATCAGGGTTAAAGCATGCTGTTATAGTAAGATTTCCTGTTGTTACCTGATAATTACAACCTTGACTTAATTGTGTATATGTAAAATTTACAGTACCAGAACTTAATGATGTTACTATTCCAGAATTATTGACCAAAGCTATCGAAGGACTATTACTTGACCAGGTACCACCAGTTTGTGGAGAAAGCTGACTGTAAGAGCCTGCACAAATAATCGAAGGACCAGAGATGGATACAAAGGGAGGACCTTTGACGGTTATGGGTTGGCTTGGTAAAGATGTACATCCAGTAACAGATTCAGTATAAGTGATGGTTGCGAAGCCAGACCCTATTCCGGTAGTAACACCACTTGAAGAATTAGTCGTTGCAACTAATAAATTACTGCTTACCCACGTGCCAAAACCTGAAGATGTTAGCGTGGTAGATGCACCTATACAGATGGAATCTAGCCCCGTGATAACTACTACAGGAAGTCCTTTTATCATAACCGGATTGGTAGGTTGAGAATTACAGCCTGATACATTTTCTGTAAAAATAAACGTGGTTGATCCTTCTGATATTCCAGTAACAAGACCATCATTAGTTACTGTAGCAATAGAATTATTATTTGATGTCCATATACCACCAGATGTTGGTGATAATTGAGTTGAAAGACCAACACAGATATTGTCACTATCTGATATATTTGCCTGGGCTCTTTCCGAAACATGCATGAGCAGGTTATTTTCACAACCTGATGCAGTCTCAATATAACGAATAGTCACAAAACCCTGGTTTAAACCCATTGCTGTACTTCCAGATATAGATATTATATCTTCGTCAAGACTTGACCAAACACCTCCTGTATTAGGATTAAGATTCGTCGTTGATCCAACACATAGATTTGCCGTTCCTGAAGAAATATTAGGGTTTGGGTTTATAGTCAAAGTATCTGAGACAGAAACACAAAAATCCGAGGTTCTTACAAAATTTAAAGTAACCTTTCCTTGAGATATGCCAGTCACAAGCCCTGAATTAGGCAATATAGTTGCAATTGCCAGGTTTCCGCTCACCCAAGTACCTGCTGCATTTGCTGTTAAAAGAGTGAATTTGCCGGAACAAATATTATTTGTACTCATTGTAATTACAGGAGCTGTAACTACCGTAACAATATCTGTTTTATCTGACTTACAGCCTGTGGAAGTTTCCGTCCACCTGAAAGTAGCAGTTCCTGGAGAAATGGCTGTTACTTTCCCCATGGAGTTTATTGTAGCTACAGATGGCTGAAGGCTTTCCCATGTTCCGTCTGTTGACGGAGTAAGTTGTGTAGTTGCATTCCTGCAAATACTGTTAGGTCCGGTTATATTAACTTCAGGTTTGGCTTTAACAATAATGTTTAAATGTTCAGATATACAGCTAGTTGCATTATCTGTATAAGTAAAGTAAGTCTGACCGGTGCCAATGCCTGTGGCTAAGCCTGAGTTATCCACTGTTGCAATAAAAGCACTATTTGATATCCAAATACCACCTGAATTCGGTAAAATGTTAGTTGTTGATCCAACGCAAACATCTGGTGTCCCTGAAATTGAAACCACAGGTAAAGGATGCACAATTATATCATCTGTAGTTGCAGGACACCCTGATAATATTTCAGTAAAAGTAAAATTTACATTTCCATGGGATAAAGAAGTAACTAAGCCATTTGGTACCACAGTTGCTACTGTTGGATTACTACTTACCCATAATCCTCCTGTATTGGGTGAAAGCTGAGTGGCCTGGCCCTTACATAATGAGTCAGAACCAACGATATTTAGAGAAGGTAATGCATAGACCGTTACTTCCATCGTATCTGCACATACACCTGTTGAATAGATAAAATCGTATGTACCTGAAGTTATTTGATTAAATGTAACGCTGGCAATACCTGAAGATAAATTTACTAGTATGGCTCCAGGATTATTTTCTGAATGTTGCTCCCATAGTCCATCTGTTGGATCTGATCCTAATAACTGAATGGTTGTATTGGCACAAATTACCATGTCATTTCCAGCATTAGGTTTGTTTTCAGCCATAATATTCAAAGAATCTTCACATCCAAATACATCAGAAACTATAACTTTGTAAATCCCGGAGTTAGTTACACTTGCCTGACTAATTAAAACGTCCTCTGTAGTGGATGTATAATTATTTGGACCGTACCATCGAAAGTTTAATGGTAATTGGCAAAATTTTGAGCTGGCTGAAATATCTATTTCAATACCGTCAAAACATGTAACAATTGCATCTGGAATTAATGGTCTAGCCGGACTTTGAGTTGGGGAATTTGTTGCATATAATCCAGTTCCTGACAATAAATTAAAG
>JAYTNJ010000423.1:0-2496 GCA_043748345.1 Saprospiraceae bacterium | reverse complement strand
GCACTTTTTTTAATATATGGCCACAACATCATGATAGCAAAACTAATGGCACCAATCAAGGCTCCTCTTGGATCCAGGTTGGAAAATAATTCAGGAATAAACATCAAAAGCTCTATGGGGCTTTTGCCTGCAACAAGAGTTGGATTTACATTTAGTAAAACAGGCAGCTGTTTTGCAACAATAATAATGCCTATGGCAGCAAGCATCCCGTGGATAGCTGATAGTGGAAAAAAATCTGCCATTTTACCAAACTTAAATATCCCAAAAAGGATTTGTATGATGGCTGCCACAAACATGGCACCAAGAGCTAAGTGCCACCCTTTCTCCCCTCCACCGAAATCAGTTACTGATCCCGCAAGAATTACTATCAAACCCGCTGCAGGACCTTTGATAGTCAATCGGCTGCCCATAAAAAAGCTTACAAGCATCCCACCGACGATGGCAGTGATTAACCCCATTATGGGCGGGAATTCTGATGCTTTGGCAATACCAAGACTTAGCGGTAAAGCTAAAAGAAAAACAATAAATCCAGAGATGGCATCAGATGAAAAGTTTTCTTTAAGTCCGGCTAAACCATCTTTTGGAACAGTTATTTTTATTTTTGAATTCATTACTTTAATATTTTAATTAATTAACCAATCTTTTACCGAAAGACAGTAAAATATCGAAAAAACATAGCACCTTAAATGGCTATAATTTATAAAATTAAAAAATATTAAACGTGAAATTTCCAGCTATGGAATACAATAAAAAGTGGGAGTGAATAAATATTGGTTACAAAAAGAGTGAAGTTTATAGAACCATTTTTGTTTTTTGATAGATGAAATTGTTTTTTTAAAAAGTAATTTTCGCAGGAAGACAGAAAATCTTCTTCAGATTCATCTTCATTTATCTCGTTTTGCTCCTCTTTTTCAACAAGTTCAAATGGATATAAGTTATTCAACGGATTATCTAATGCGCTGAATGAATGTTGATTGTTAAGGACTCCGGTTTCAAAATTCTGAGCAATATTAGAATAATTATCTTTTGCTTGAATGGAGTAAATCGCACCAAGTTCAAATAAAAATGCAACAAAAAATAATCTCAGAAATATGGGCAAAACCAAATATTTATAATTAAAAAATAATTTTATGCTCAAAAGTAACGCTTGAATTTAATTTTATAGTATTTCAAAAAATAAAAAACATTAAAACTAGATTACTCATTTTTTTAATGATGACCCATCATGCTCTTTTTTGTACCTGACAGAAAAATAAATACCCAGTATGAGTGAAAGAGCAATAACTCCCAAAGACAGACCCAAAGATAAGTGATAATGGTTGGCCAGTATAAGCTTAATTCCGACATAGATGAGTATAACTGTTAGGCTGTACTTGAGATAATGGAATGAGTCCAGCATATTAGCTACAAAAAAGTACATAGACCTCAATCCCATTATAGCAAAAATATTGGATGTAAATACAATAAAAGGATCTCGGGTAATGCCTAATATAGCCGGAATACTGTCGAGTGCAAACAGAACGTCAGTAAACTCAATAAGAATCAAAGCCAAAAAAAGCGGTGTAGCAATGGTAAGCCCTCTTTTTTTAACTAGGAAATGCTGGCTATCTATTCTCCCGGTTACAGGTATAATTTTACGAATCGTTCTGTATATCCAAGACTTTTTTGGATCAAACTCATGTTCTTCATCTGAGAGTGCCATTTTTATAGCCGTAAATATCAGGAAAGCACCAAAAACATATGTAGTCCAGGTGAAACTTTCTATAAGTACAACTCCAAATACAATCATGAGACCTCTGAAGAGCAGAGCTCCGAGTATGCCCCAAAACAATACTCTGTGTTGGTATTTTAATGGAATTTTGAAAGATCTGAATATCATTGCTATAACAAAAATATTATCTATACTTAATGTAAGCTCAATGATGTATCCTGTAAGATATTCAATAGATGCAGTTAATGGTTCTGATGTTTTGGCTGATGGCCCCAACCAACCCTGATTATATATCAAGTAAATAATACCTGAAAAAGACAAACCAATTAAAGTCCAGAACAGTGTCCATCGACTGGCTTCTTTATAAGATATTTCATGAGAATGCCGGTTAAAAACACCGAGATCCAACGCTAAAAATATACCGATCATCAGCAAGAATAAGAACCAAACTATCATATAATGGATTTATTGATAAATTTAAACTGAAAATCAGTTATCTTTTATAAAAGTTGAAATTAATTTTGCCCACTCAAAAGATTCCATTAGATCATTTCCTGGATGGGTATATAATTTTGCATCATATACCGGAATCATTATCTCGGATTTTTGATTTGTTTTAAGTTGCAAAGATACGGTTTTCAACATATTTATATCCTGTTGATGTACATTTTCGGTATGGTAAGTTTTTTTTACTTCACAACCCACTATAGATTTGAGATCAATTTGATGGATTGAATCATCAAGGAGTTCAGATTGATAACACAGTTTGCCCTGTTTTTTATCTA
>JAYTNJ010000422.1:0-6030 GCA_043748345.1 Saprospiraceae bacterium | reverse complement strand
ACATCCAATCCTAATTTTGACTTCTATGACCTCAATGGCAAGATTTTGTTTAAGCATAAAAATCACAGATTGGATGCTAATATTTTTACGAGCAAGGATCGTTTTGAAGATAAATATAGTCTTACTTTTAAAAATAAGTTATTTGAAGTAAATGACGAGTTATTCAGTCAGGTCAGTAATTGGGCAAATATTACGTCAGGATTAAATTATGCCTATTTTGATCAGAATGTAGAAATAAAAGCATCTGTGTATCTCACATCTCACGCCAGTACATATGATATTACAAGTTATTTAGCCCGGCGCGAAAAAAATGTAGTGTTACGGGATACAGTAAAAATTTTTAATAATAATAATATCCAAGACAAAGGATTTAAACTGAGCGTCAGGAATAAATCATTTAAAAATTTGATAGTAGGAGCAGAACATGTTGACCACAACAATGAATTATATATAGAAAATGATAAAAACCCAATATTCGAAATAAATAAAAATGGAAAGGAGTCTAGTTTATTCAGTCAGGCTACTTTTGGGTCAAAGAGCAGCTGGTATGTAGAGCCTGGTCTCAGAGCAACCCGCATTCATGATTTTGGTAAAATATATCTTTTGCCACAATTATATATGAGTTCCGCAATTTCTGAGGATTTTATTTTTAAAGCTTCGGCCGGTAAACAGGTACAGTATGTCAGACTTTTTGAGCATGAAAATGCTCTGGGACAAAAACAGCAATTTTTTGCGCTCAGCAATAATTCCAGTGTTCCGGTAGGTATTGGGTCAAATTATATGTTGGGTATGTGGAAGGATTTTGGAAAAATTACACTTGATGTTGAGGGATATTATCGAAATCTAGATGGGGCTATCATTCATGCTACTCAAATGCCCGGGCTTAGGCCTCCACAACCAGGCATCCTCAATACAGGTTTTGTATTATTTACAGGTGAAAGCAGATCTTATGGAGCAGACATTTCGCTCGTGTATGAACGCAAAGGTTATTTTTCATTATTAGCTTACACTTTAAGCAAAACTGAAAATAAATTTAAGAACTTATTCAAAAATCAATACTTCCCTGCTTCAGAAGACAGCAGACATCAGCTAAAATGGGTGAATACCCTTTCTATTAGTAAATTTGACTTTTCTGTCAACTACATAGGGGCAACCGGAAGACCATATTTGGATTTATCGAGCATAAGAACGCCTCAGGAGAGAATAAATCTGGACGTGGACAAATATATTAAAAATCTTCCTTCTTATCACCGAATAGATATTGGAGCATTTTTTAAGTTTAGTTTGGGTGGTATGGAATCCAGAATAGGTGCTTCCGTCTTTAATCTCACAAACAGAGTGAATGTAAAATACAGACAGTTCGTATATCAGATCCCAAGTCAAGCAGGTCAGCAAAATCCTGTCAATACAATACTTGGGTCAGATGTCGCACAACTTGAGCGGACTTATAATGTTAGTTTTCATATGACGATTAAATAGATATTAATTAATCACCTCCGTAATCGAACAGAAATCAATTTTTGTATTTACATCTATCACGTCAGTTGAAACACCTATCAAATCAGCTTTTAATGTACTTATTTTATCATTTACCAAGGATAATCTGATTTCTGTTATGACATTACAGTCTTCTTCAAATTTTTTGGATATAATTTCTATTCCATGTTCTTTTAAAGTAGCAAGGATTTGACCCATGTGTTTATACCCAAAATTTAATTGGAATCTTTTTGTTATAATTTCAGAAATCACTGTAGCATTGGATAACCCATTGTGTGTGGATTCTTTGTACGCATTAGTAAGACCAGAAGCTCCCAGTTTGATGCCTCCAAAATATCTTACTACCACAACCAATATATTTGTAAGATTGTGACTTAAAATTTGTCCAAAGATTGGTTTACCGGCAGTTCCAGATGGTTCGCCATCATCATTGGTACGGAACCGATTGTTATTTATTCCTATTTTGTACGCAAAACAATAATGCCGTGCTTTAAGATTCTTGGATTTTACTTCTTCCAATATGGCTTGCAGTTTATTTTCATGGTCAAAAGGAAAACAATAAGCCAAAAATTTACTCCCTTTCTCTTTATACTCACCCAGCGTTATATTTTTTATAGTAAGATATTCGTCAGAATTCATAGTGGCTCAGTTATAAGGTTGTTGAGACTGACTCTTTTTTTTTGTAAAAATATTTAAGTTGATTTTTAAAATCTATTTAAATTGAAATTATCCAGAAATCATTTCATCCATGTTTTATAATGGTTGGAAATCATACAGATCACATATCTTTGAGTTATAATATATCTGAACCCAAATCTATAAGTTTTCCAACTATAATGGGAAATAATCAGCAAAAGATATTTGCAACCCTTTTTTGCTCGTATAAAATCCTACTTCAAATGTTTTGATTATATTCCCATACTTTTTCAATAAATTTTACTCTACTTACATAAAATCAGGAAGAGCGAAATGCCACCGGATGATATTGTTTAATATGAGGCCCTAAAAAAATTCGGCTATACATTCTGATTGCCGAAATTTCCATAAACAGTAACGAGCCGGCAAGAATTACCGGTAATAAAAATTGTGTTCCTTGTATTTTTGAAAAAATAAGTTCTCCATGAATATTTGAAAAAGCAATATCAAGACCTATAAATGTAGGGGTAATAGGAAATCCAGCCAATGCAAGACCTGAAAAAAGGAAAGCCATGCCAAGTTTTGGATGTTCATAGATATGCCCTCCATAACCCGAGAGGTAACCTGTATTTTCTAATTTTCTCATTCTGTCAAGACAGTAGTATCCAACCGATCCGGATAAAATTACCCCACTTAGATAAATGAATGATTCAATGAAATTTAGTGTTCCGTTAAACCCAGTGGACAGGACAATAAAAAGTTGCCCAGCAACCAAATAAAGCCAAGCTCGTTTTGCGATTTTTCTTTCCGTAAATGCTTGTAGTACAATTACAAAGGAAATCAGAGCAAAACCTAGAGATATAAAACTATTATTGTGATTAAAATAGTGGCTCATACCGCTATAATAAAAAAACAAACCCGTAATTAAAACTAATCCAATACCTATATATGCCCATCGGGTTGATAAAAATCGGGATAAGTTGCCAAAAAACTTAAAGGGTAACCACAATAATTTAAATTGAAATCTGTCTAAATTCCACTCTTTGATAGAAAGAATGAAAATACTGGATCTGATTTTATGGTCATATCCAAACCAGGATCTATCTTTTGGAGTTTCAAAATGATAGTATTGGTCATGTATCAAGTAGTGCAAAACAGAAGGTGAGACCAGTAACTGGTAAGCTCTTAAAAACGCATTACCGGCAAAGTGCAGGAGCGCTAAAATATGTAAACCCAATGCAATTTCTATGAACATTATACCTATTTGGGCTATGGAAGAATAAGCAATCTGCGTTTTTACTGATGATTGTACACTAGCGATACTAGTAGCAACCAAACTGGTGGACAACCCCAAGAATGCTAAAAATATCCTAAAAGTAATTTTATCTGACCATAAAGGTTCTACTCTCAATAAAAGAAAGAGGCCAATATGTACCGATAAGGAACCGTAAAAAATAGCAGTTGATGTTGTAGGACCTTCCATTGCTCTCGGAAGCCAGGATGAAAATGGTAGTTGCGCTGACTTAATAGAAGCTACTGTCAGGAAAATAAAAGGAATCAAATAAAAATACGTTGGATTTTGGGCCAATTGTTCTGCCCAACCAGATGTATTGTTTAAATCAATAAAATTGATATTTTTATCGAATGCGAGATGGCATAACCAAACAGCAATTAATAAACTCATGTCAGAAAAGCGATAAAGTGATACCACTTTCATTGCATTTTTAACCGGAAGATATCTTAGCCTATAATATCCTATCAGAAAAAAAGAACTAATGCCCAATACTTCCCACCCGATAAACAGTGTTTCGAAATTTCCGGAGAATATTACTAAATTCAGACCCAAAAAAAAGAAAATTATATTATTAAAAAACCGTTTGTAACCTCGGTCTCTATGCATATAATATTTACTAAAAATAATGATAAAAACACCCAAAATACTACTTACTATACCGTATATCATAGTAACACCGTCAAAAAACAATTCAAAAGTAAGATTACTGTGACCTTTATGATAATAACTAAACAGTTGAATGTAAAATGGTACTCTGTGATTCAATAGGAATATTAAAGAAAACAATAAAGTACCGGACAATTGTAAAAGTAGAGTGATTAAAGAAATAAAATAGATTTGAGCTTCCTTAGTTTTGTTAGGTATAAGAGAAATAAGTAACCCGAGCAAAGGAATAATTATAAAATTTATTAAATACTGATCCATGGTTAATTTTTAATAATGTGAATAGGTAGGTTTTCTTGTGTGGCGTGAATAATGTGGTTGGTTTCCATTTCCTTGGCCGCCTCAATAAATTCATGTATATCATCAAAACTGGGAACCTTATCACCTAATGTTTGATATGGCAGGAACACTTCGTCTTGTAAATAATGATATTCTCCGGTTTCAGGATGGACTGAGACTAAATGAACCCATTCATTTTTGAACCATTCATGTAAATCAGGCACTGATTGAATTGTTTTTAGAATAACCTGATGATCATGTTCAACAATCATCAACAATCTGATAGGGTCATGCACTTCAATCATTTGGAGTGGCAGACCTGGCCTTAAATCTCCATCACTGCTGTTAGCTACTCCAATAAGTCCCATGACATTATGCGGAAGTTTTGTGCCTGCTCCAAATTTTTGATTGTCGACTCTTGAAAAATAATATTCTAAATTTATACCTCCGCATACTATCGGAAGAGGTTTTATCACACCGAGCAAAAGTTTGCCATCCGGATCGATCGAATAGTCATAGGAATTCATAAATGCTCTTCTGTCGAGAAACAAACCTTTAGTTAGTTTTCTCCTTCCCACTATACACAGAGCATTTGTTCCGTGTCCGAGTTCTGGCCGCGGTTCGAATAATGAAACAGAACGAGCTTCTATGGCACGTCTTATTTTTCTAATGTCGGCGGATGTATCAATAGATGCAAATCTTCTGGATCGTTCTTTTGCATTCATATCCAATGCTTTCTCAAAACTGTGCCAATTTTGTTCATGATACTTGGCATTACTCTCAGACAGAATATCCAGATCAAAAAAGTCCATTAAATCACTGGCTGTATCATGCATTCCGCCAATAAATTGAGTTGAGACAGGAATATGAAACCCTCTTTGCATCAATAATTCTCTTACGCCAGCATGATTAGCCATAAATGCAAAGACTCTGGCATTGGTAGCGCCCGGTCTTCCACTGCATGCTCCGCAATCATGAGCTCCATGGTGCGGATTATTAGCACTGCTTGATCCATGAGATAACAGATAAATAATGGAAGCAAAATCCTTGACCAGCCCTATTCCCTTCAATAATCCTTCCACTCTGTCAGCCATTTCTTTCAAGCTAAATCCCACTTGCAAACCATTTTCAATATCAGCGATATTTTTATTTTCAATACTTAGTACAGAGTCTTTACCCATATGTGAAAATGCATTAGATATAGCAGGACTCATTTTTGGTCGGAACAAATTCAAAAATAGTTTTATACCAGCCCAATAACCAAAAATAACTGAATGAAAAAATCCTCCAAAGAATGAATGGGTCCGTTTAGTATATAGGAATTCTTTCTTATGCTCCTCCGAAGTTTCAGTTTCTTTGATCAGAAATTTTGGTGTCACTGGTGCCGGACATAATTTTTCATAAAATTTTCCATTCTCAGGTAAAAAGTAAAATTCTACCCCAAAGAATCCGGGACACCCTAAAGTCTCGCAATTCGTATCTGCCATTTCCACATATCGTCTGATAGAACATTCTCTTTCGTCAATACAAAATACTGCCTGGAAACTTTTTTCTGAAGATTCTTCTGTATCATTACTTTTCAAATGACTGATTCCTGTGAGTATTTCATTGTAATAGCTCCACTCAAAAGCGTCCTGCCACAAAATAAAAACTTCCTTCAA
>JAYTNJ010000421.1:0-7140 GCA_043748345.1 Saprospiraceae bacterium | reverse complement strand
AAAAAGGGTATTATATTTGTATTTTAAAATTATTGTATCAATTAAAATCTAAAAAATCATGAAGAATTTATTTTTATTATTTTCATTTGTTCTCGTTTGTTGTTTTACGTCCAATGCTCAAGCATGCAATAAATCTGCTTCAGCAGGCAAGGCTTGTTGTGCTGCAAAGAAAACAGCATCTGTATCTGGCGCCAATGAAGGAACAAAAGTTGCAAGCGTTGTAATGGAAGCAGATGCCGCAATGACAGCAGCAAAAGGGTCTATTACAAAGAGAACTTGTGAAATATCAGGTGCATCATCTTATTACCAAAAATCTGAATGCAGCACTTCAGGTAAAATCAGCTGGGAAGAAGTTCAATTTGACGCTGAAAAAAAATCTTTTACAAAAGTAGCGTCTGCTTCTATGGAAAAAGATGAAAATGGTGCTAAAGTTGAAACTAAAGCTTGTGCAGGAAAGAGTGAAGGTAAGTCATGCTGTAAAAAAGGAGCCGATAAAAAAGCTGAAGGTTCAAAATAAATAATGAATTCTGATAAATATAAAAAAGGCTTTCCCCCACAGGAAAGCCTTTTTTTGTGTGCCATGATTTTTTAGCATCTTAGTTTTAATTATAAAATTGTATTCTTTATTAATGTAATTTTGCCATAATATTATATATTCTTTTGAGTAAAATAGTCATCATAGGACCAGCATTCCCGTTAAGAGGAGGCCTTGCTACTTTTAATGAAAGGTTGGCAAGACAGTTTATATCAGAAGGACACGATGTAATAATTTATACATTTTCTCTGCAATATCCTAATTTTTTGTTTCCCGGTAAAACACAATATTCTGAAAGCGGACCGCCTTCAGACCTCAATATTAAAGTCGAAATCAACACTGTCAACCCATTCAACTGGTGGACATCAGGAAATAAGATAAAAAATGCAAATGCAGATATTATTTTGGTTCGTTATTGGCTTCCTTTTATTGGGCCGTGCCTGGGCACCATATTAAGAATAGTACGAAATAATAAGATCAGTAAAATCATCGGCTTGATTGATAATGCACTACCTCACGAAAAAAGACCGGGTGACCGATTATTTACAAGGTATTTTACATCAAGTCTGGATGGTTTTGTCACTATGAGTACGTTTGTAAAAAAGGATTTACAGCAGTTTACCGATAAACCTATTCATTTCGTGCAACACCCGTTATATGATAATTTTGGCCCTAAGCATTCAAAATCATCGGCCAGATTAAAATTAGGACTGCCCGACGCTGGCTTTATTTTTCTTTTTTTTGGATTTATAAGAAAATATAAAGGATTAGATCTTCTTATTGCGGCCCTTGAAATCCTTGAATCAGAAAACAAAAAAATATACCTCCTTATTGCTGGTGAATATTATGCCGGAGAAGATGATATCGGCTCCCAAATTAAAAACAGCAGTAAAAAAGATATTATTCTTGCCCATACCAAATTTATCAAAGATGAAGATGTTGGCTTGTATTTCAGTGCCAGCGATTGTGTTGTCCAACCTTATAGAAACGCAACTCAGAGTGGTGTGACACCTTTGGCATATCATTTTGAGATACCTATGATAGTAACAAATGTCGGGGCTTTACCAGACCTGGTACCTAAAGAGTTGGGTATTGTCTGCGAACCAACGTCAAAAGCAATAGCATCTGCAATGGAAAAAATGTTTACCTTTGATAATGAAAAATTCCACCTGGCCATTCAGGAAGAAAAAAAGAAACTGAGCTGGCAAAAGCTTACAGAAATTATTATTAACACAGCTAAACAAGTATAACTAAATGTCTAAAATATTCAGAAGTCGAGCTCCACTTCGGTTGGGTTTAGCAGGAGGTGGTACGGATGTCAGTCCATATAGTGACATCTATGGAGGTGCTATACTGAACGCCACCATTTCTCTTTTTGCTTATGTAGATATTGAAGAAACAAAAGATGGTACAATTGTATTTGAAGCCAAAGATTTTGAATGTACTGAAGTATACAAAATAGGAGAGCATATCGATAATGCAGGGCAATTAAATCTGTTAAAAGGTGTCTATAATAAAGTGCAGGAAGACTATCCCTTTGAGACGCAGGGTTTAAAGATAACATCCTATGTTCAGGCACCACCCGGATCAGGTCTTGGCTCTTCTTCCACTTTAGTTGTAGCGCTTTTGGGGGGCTTTATTGAAATGTTAAATATACCTATGGGAGAATATGATATAGCCCACTATGCTTTTGAGATTGAAAGAAACTACCTCAATCTTGCGGGTGGAAAACAAGACCAGTACGCAGCTACTTTTGGTGGTTTTAATTATATGGAATTTTACAAAGACGACAAAACCATTGTAAACCCTTTAAGAATAAAATCAGACTATATTTGTGAACTGGAAAAAAATATAGTGCTCTTTTATACAGCTAAGAGCAGAGAATCTGCCAGAATTATTCAGGAGCAAGTAGAAAATGTAAAAACCAACAATCAAAGCTCGATAAGTGCCATGCACAGCATTAAGGAACAATCTGTCATGATGAAAGAAGCACTTCTGAGAGGGGAATTGCATAAAATCGGAAATATTTTTGATTTTGGGCATAAACATAAAAAAAATATGGCATCCAAAATTAGCAATAATTTTCTGGACGAAATATACGACGCTGCCAAAATAGCTGGCGCAACAGGAGGAAAAATAAGTGGTGCAGGAGGAGGAGGTTTTATGATATTCTACTGTCCGGGTACAACGAGATATGATGTTATCAAGGAGCTTTCAAAATTTGAGGGCAAAATTATTCCTTTTCTTTTTACTCAGGAGGGACTGACTCACTGGCAGGGTACTTTAAACTAAATAAAAATGACAGATATTCAATCTATTATAAGGGCTTCCATAGCTACAAAACAATTAATCCTAGAAGATGAAAATCTGATAGCAAGGATTAAAGAAGCGTCTGAAAAGATAACTCTTGCATTAAAAAATGGCAATAAGCTTCTTTTTTGCGGAAACGGAGGTAGTGCTGCCGATGCTCAACATCTGGCGGCAGAATTCAGTGGAAGATTTTATAAAGACAGAAAAGCGCTTCCTGCCGAAGCACTGCATGTAAATACGTCCTACCTAACCGCAGTAGCTAATGATTATAGTTTTGAGGTGGTATACTCAAGGCTTGTGGATGGAATAGGGAATGAAGGAGATGTATTAATTGGGCTATCCACCAGCGGCAACAGCAGAAATATTGTAAACGCCCTAGAAACTGCTGAAAAAAAGAAAATATTTACCATAGGACTTACAGGAGCTTCCGGCGGAGAAATGAAAAAAAACTGTCGGATTTTATTAAATATTCCTTCTGATGATACACCAAGAATACAAGAGGCACACATCATGATAGGACATATTATTTGTCAGTTGGTAGAAGAAGATTATTTTACTCAGGATGAAAATTAATGAAGCTGTCATTCTAGCCGGAGGCCTGGGTACCAGATTAAAATCAGAAGTCCCTGATTTGCCAAAGTGTATGGCTCCGGTAGCAGGCAGGCCATTTATTGATCACCTAATTCATTTTTTTTTGAAAGCGGGTATTGACACTTTTGTATTTGCTCTGGGTTATAAATCAGAACATGTTATCTCTCATCTGAAAGACAACTGGAAAGATTTAAAATATAATTATACCATAGAAACGGAACCATTGGGGACTGGTGGGGCTATTCTTCTGGCATCAACAGCAATAAAAGGTGATGATTTTTTTGTTTTTAATGGGGACACTATGTTTTCGATCGAACCGGGTCAAATTATTCAAGTGCATCAAGTAAATAATGCCTTCATAACGATCTCACTTAAGCCAATGAAAAACTTTGATAGATACGGTACAGTGGACATAACAAATGACCACAAAATATCAGGTTTCAGAGAGAAATCATTTTGTAAGGAAGGGCTCATTAATGGAGGTATTTATCTTGTAAACAAAACTAAACTATTGAGCCTCCATCTTCCGGAAAGATTTTCCTTTGAAAAAGATGTGCTTGAAATCCAAACGAAAGTGGGAACAGTGTACGGAACCATATTTGATTCTTATTTTATTGATATAGGCATTCCTGAAGATTTCAGAAAAGCAAACAGTGATTTTATGAGAAGTGATTTATAATTTAACACATCCTTGAGAGTTCAATTAATCTCTTAATTTGTCCTTTATTTTAATTATTCCTAAAGTCTGATTATTTATGGAATTTATAAGTGTTTTTGATGTTTTTAAAATTGGTGTGGGACCGTCATCGTCACATACCCTTGGTCCATGGCGTGCAGCTGAAAAGTTTATCTCTAATGCTCATAAAAATAATAAACTCAGTGATAATGCCAACGTAAGCGTAAGGCTATTCGGTTCTTTATCGCTTACAGGCAAAGGCCATGCTACTGATTTAGCTATTGTTATGGGATTGGCTGGATATGATCCTGTCACTATTGATACCAAAGCCATTGATTCAATAATTCTTAAAATAAAATCAGAAAAACAAATACTTATTCGAAATGTAAATATTTCATTTGACCCAATAAATGACATTCATTTTGAAAAAGAATTTTTGCCATATCACGCAAACGGGATGATATTTATTTTGGAAACACCTGATGGAAATGTATATTCGGAAACGTATTATTCTATTGGCGGTGGATTTATTATAAAAGAGGGTGAATCTTTGGATTATAGGGAAAATGCACCTATCCATCCATTTCCAATTGCTAACAGTGCAGAACTTCTAATGTACTGCAAGCATCAAAAAATGAATATATCTGACATAGTAATGGAAAATGAAAGAATGGATCGTACGGAGAAAGATATAGAAAAAGGATTGCTGGAAATATGGAATGTTATGCTGGAGAGTATGTATGTAGGGTGTCATTCTACAGGATATTTGCCGGGCTCATTAAAAGTAAAAAGAAGGGCAGCAGATGTTACAAGCAGTTTGCTGGAACGTAAAGAATATGGTGATAAGTCTACCTGGATGCAACAAATCAAAGAAAGCAACCCTGGATTTCAGGGTGTTCTTAAATGGGTAGGGAGTTTTGGTATAGCTGTAAATGAAGTTAATGCATCATTTGGAAGGGTGGTCACTGCCCCTACCAATGGAAGTGCCGGTGTTATTCCCGGGGTATTGATGTATTATCTTTGTTTTGTCAATAAAAATGCAGGTAAAAAAGAAATCATAAAGTTTCTCTTAACAGCTGGAGAAATAGGTAGTATTTTTAAAAAAGGGTCAACACTTTCTGCAGCAATGGGAGGATGTCAGGCTGAAATTGGTGTATCCTCTGCTATGGCAGCTGCAGGTTTGGCAGAACTGATGGGAGGCACTCCCGAACAATGCACTATAGCTGCAGAAGTTGCCATGGAACATCATTTGGGTATGACCTGTGATCCGATCGGTGGGCTTGTACAGATACCTTGTATTGAAAGAAATTCTATGGGTGTTATCAAAGCAATAAATGCGGCGTCTATTGCACTGGACAGAAATCCCGAAGATATTAAGGTACCTCTTGATAATGTCATCACTACCATGTGGGAAACTGCTAAAGATATGCATAGAAAGTATAAGGAGACTTCTGAAGGTGGCCTGGCTACCGCAGTCAATATTATTGATTGCTAGTTTTTAGACACATTCGATTCAGTGATTTCTTTGAAAGAGATCAATGTTCTGAATTCAGAAGCCGATTTATTAACTGCGTTTTAGTTTTAAAGGGTAAATTTGTAATTGCCTTCCTGAAAAATATTCGAAATTTTTTCCATCAAAATATCCATCTTCTTCCAGCATGATCCTTATGATCTTACCCCATTCTGGAATTTCAGAGGCGGCATTGAGTTCTATGGAATATGCTGTTTTTGGGTAAATAATATACTCTCCAGCACCTTTGACTCCCCCTTGCTGATCCCACAAACCTATGGTAGGACCTGCTGCGTGACCATGAAAACCTATAGGATGTGTATAAATAGAAGCGGTTATATTCTCAGTTTTTGCCTGTTTTAATGCATTCCCCAGGATATCATTTCCCGAGCGGGTCAAAGCAAATTGATCAGTTAAAATATCCTGTAATCTGTTGGCCGTGGCAAATGCTTTTTTTATACTTTCGGGTATATCTTTTTCTCCGGGATGCAAGACATAAAAATGCTGTTGCTGATCCGTATTGAGCCTGTTATAAGTTATTCCAAAATCTACGTGTAACAGATCGCCGTACTGAACAATTTCACCTTTCGGCCGACCAGAAAAACTTCTTAAGTGATCAAACTTGTTTTTATCATCCCTCTGAATAGATACAGTCGGATGAAACCAAACTTCCAATCCCATGTCAGTAACTATCTGTCTGAGTCTCCATACTATATCATCTGTGGTAGTTTTTCCGACTTTTATAAATTTGGGGTCAAACCCTTTCATTATGATATTACGCGAAAGTGCACAAAGTTCCTTATAAAAGGATACTTCCATATCACTACGGGTTTCAAGCCAGCCGATAGCCAGATTTTCAGCCGAGACAACTTTTGATTTGTATTCCAGGGGCAAAGCGTCTAAAAGGTGCACTTTTTCAGTAGATGCAAGTCCATCTGCAAGTCCAAAAAATTCAGAGGTGTTGATTCCAATTTTATTGGGTTTGTGCTTGTTTATGAGATTTGTGAGAGCTTCCCACTGATCCGGATATACATCAATGTTCCACTCTCCTTTCAACAATCTGCCTACGTCATATCTGGCTATAGCAACTTTTTCCAGCTTTTGGCCTACTCCGGGATCATAAAATACCATAATTGTGCGTCTCCTGGCTGAAAGCCATGATGAAGGAAGCATGGTTTTCATTACAGGGTCCTCGTTGTATTCTCTTGAGATGATGATCCACATATCTATACCAGATCTTCTCATCAGGTCCGGCAAAATATTTTCAATGCGATATTCCAGCATACTGTCGACCCAAACAGCTCTTTGTTCTTCAGACATGATGATCGGCGATTTTGCCTGAGCATGAGCCATGAGACCCATAAGAACTATAAAAAATAAAACAACATAGCGCATAAAAGAAAATTTTTGTAAATATAGTTATTCTCCTAATTTTACCGTTTATTTCAAATATAATTCAAAATTCTTCGACATGGAAATAGTATTTATTACGGGAGTCTCGACAGGCATTGGATATCA
>JAYTNJ010000420.1:0-6845 GCA_043748345.1 Saprospiraceae bacterium | reverse complement strand
TTTTGGATGCTGATAAATATTCAATAAATAAAAAAATGTCTTTTTTAAGCTAAATTCGACTTGCTATAATATCTTTACACAGTGCTTATAATGGAAAGAAATTTTATTTCTGAAAATATCGGTTTTATATTTTTAGAAATGTGTCATTTTAAATCCTATCCGAAGAGGATGCAATCTAATGTGATGTAGATATTCATAAAAACAAATCAAAAAAGTAATGAAAATCAGGACTCAATTTGTAGTATCAACTTTTATAATGTTATCGCACTTGATAATAGGTCAGGGACCCGTAAAAGCTGATTATCAAAGAGCTGTGGCGTATCAATGGAGTAATCTGGTAAATAAAAAAGTATTTAACATCAATATACAGCCAATCTGGTTTAGTGACAGTACCGGTATGGCATATGTCACGCAAGATAAAAATGAAAAACTTTATAGAAAGATTATATGGAGTAATGGAAAACCAGAACCCTGGTTTGATCAGGATCGCTTGGCAAAATTGCTTTCAGAGCTTCAAAAAATAGAAGTTAAAGCCAGCGACCTGCCCATACAATCTGTAAGTTATAAAAGTCCTGAGCTCATAGGATTTAGTCTCAACAACAAAACTTATGAATTGAATACTACTAACTATACATTGGAAGAAGTAATTCCTCAGCTAAACAATGAATTTGAATCAAAATCTCCCGATGGAAAATGGATGGCATATACAGAAAACTATAACCTGTATGTCAAATCTGTAAAAGACAGCAGTATAAAACAACTCAGCAGAGATGGTAAAAGGTTTTATGAGTTCGGAACTTATTATGGATGGTCAGATATCATAAAGGGTGAAGATGGTGAAAGGCCCAAAAGATTTGGGGTGAGCTGGTCACCGGATTCTAAATGGATACAGACCTATATAACAGATTTGCGGTCCGCTGAAAAGATGTATTTACTGGACTGGAGCATTGATTCCCTTTACAAACCCAAGTTGCTTTCATATTACAGAGGATCGCCGGGTGATACGACGATGGTCAGAATGATACCCGTATTCTATAATATTGAATTGGGTGAAGAATATGTAAAAAATCAATTGCAAAGCACCCATACTAACCCTATACAATATGAATGGTCAAAACAAACAGATATCATATATCAGGAAAATGCAATCCGAGGCTATCAGGCTGTAGAGTTGCACCGTTGTGATTTGGGTCAGAAAACCGAAGAGTTATTGTATCGTGAAACAAGTAAAACCAATATAGACAACTATACTTCTCAGGTCATAGAGGATATCGGTAAAATACTGATCACATCAGAAAAAGATGGATGGAAACAATTGTATCTGCTTGATATAAAAGATAAGTCATTACTACGATTGACCTCCGGCAATTATTATGTTAACCAGGTATTGCATCACGATGCGACAAATGTTTCTGTACTGTTTACAGCATCAGGTAAAGAATCTGGAAGAAACCCGTATCATCAGCATTTGTATAAATATAGTCCCATCACCGGAGTTTCCTTACTTACTCCCGAAGATGCTAATCATGACATCTCTGTATCGCCTGATGGCAAGTGGTATGTGGACAATATTTCCAGTATCAATCAGCCCACACGAACTTTCTTAAAAAACACAGATAATAGCTTCATGCCGGTTGAACTCGCCAAAGCAGATATTAAAGATATGCAAACAGCATTAAATTTTAAATTTGCCGAACCATTTACGGCCATAGCCAGAGACGGCAAAACGACCATCTACGGTGCTATATGGAAGCCGAGCAATTTTAAGAAAACTAAAAGATATCCGGTGATAGACCAGAGTTATACCGGCCCTCATACTTTCATGTATCCACGCAATTTTATGGCTACCATCAGAGGCACAAATCAAGCACTGGCAGAATTGGGATTTATTGTGATCGCAGTAGATGGAATGGGTACTGCAAACAGGTCAAAGGAATTTCATAATGTATCCTACAAAAATATGGGCAAAAATCTGGAAGACCACCGTTTGGCTATTCTTCAACTTGGTAGAAAATACTCATGGATTGATACAACAAAAGTGGGTATTTTTGGCCATTCTGCCGGAGGATATGATGCCGGACACGCACTTCTGGAGTATCCTGATTTTTATAAAGTGGGAGTAGCCAGTTCAGCCGATCATGACTTCAGGATGGAAAAAGACTGGTGGCCGGAGATGTATATGGGATGGCCTGTAGATTCCACCTATCACCAGGTGTCAAATATTACTATGGCTGGGAAGTTGAAAGGAAAACTACTGATTACGCATGGAGGTATAGATGAAAACGTCAACCCTTCTGCCACATTTAAGCTGGCCGAAGCCCTTATAAAAGCCAATAAAGAATTTGATATGCTGATCATACCTAGCCAGCGGCATGGATATTCCGGGACTTATGGCGAATATTTTACAAAAAAGCGCTGGAATTATTTTGTTCAGCATTTACTAGGGGCAAAAACTCTTTGGGATTTTGAAATGAAGTAAGCCTTTTAGGGAGATTTTATAACCCTGGTGAGTACATAAGAAAGTTTTTATTTGATACACATAATTATACCATCATGGTGCAAAAAATAAATTTAAAAAATATTTTATTGATTCAGATTCTGATATTTCTCAATTTGGGTAATGAATTGTTTGCTGCAAATCTGGCAGATATTAAAGGGGCAGAAAGAGATTCAAGCGTGCAGGCATTTTGGTCATCACTTCAGCATCTCTGTGGACAATCATTCAAAGGCGAAATTATGGCTGCTGCTCAAAATGATACCACTTTTGCAGGAAAAGAACTGATTATGCATGTCAGAAAATGTGACAATGACAATATCCGTATTCCTTTTTTTGTAGGCGATGATCGTTCGAGGACTTGGGTGGTTACGCTGACATCCTCCGGCATTTTACTCAAGCATGACCACAGGCATAAAGATGGGTCAGCCGATAAGGTCACTATGTATGGAGGTCATACTACTAATAATGGTGACCGCAACAAACAGGTATTTCCGGCAGATCTGGAGACAGCTCATATGCTTCCGGCAGCAATAGGTAATGTATGGTGGATCGAAGTATATCCAGGCAAAAAATTTATGTACAATCTTCGCAGGGTAAATACTGACAGGTTGTTTAGCGTAAGTTTTGACCTTTCCAAGCCAATTGAAAACCCAGGACAACCTTGGGGAATAGAATGATTAACAAAAATTATCTGCTTTAATGATGTTTATCATACTTAAAACTCTGTAAATTCAATAACTTAGAGTTTTATATTAATTCAACAGGTCATTGTAACGATTTTACAATGTATTTTTTTATCTTTACTTTAAAAAAAAGTACAATTTTGACTATCGAATCAAAAATAATTTACTTCATTTTCAGCTTATCCATACTGTCATCGTGCAAAAAAGAAGTACCTTTCATAAAACCGCAAATACAATCGATTACTGAATCTGTCTATGCATCAGGCATAATAAAAAGCGATGACCAATATCAGGTATTTGCCAATGTCCAGGGCATAATAATAGATATATATGTAAAAGAAGGAGATAGGGTAAAAAAGGGGACTGCACTCTTGGTAGTGAGCAATAACAATGCATTGCTGAATAGCGAAAATGCTAATCTGGCAGCATCGTTTTATGACATAAGCGCCAATTAGGAAAAGCTGCGCCAGTTAGAAAAAGAAATTGAAACAGCCACCAGAAAAGGGAAATCTGATTCTATACTGATGGTCAGACAAAATAATCTCTGGCGGGAGAATATCGGCACAAAAACTGATCAGGAGCAAAGAGAGCTGGTATATTTCACTTCAAAAAGTAATATTGAAAATCTGCAACTCCGCTATTCCGATCTGAAAAAACAACTTCGCTTTATTTCAGAACAATCTAAAAAGAATCTTAAAATTGCGAGGAGTCAGTTATCAGATTTTACCATAAAGAGTGAACTGGATGGGTTGATATACAGCGTTTTAAAGCAAAAAGGAGAAATGGTAAACCCTCAAAGTGCTGTCGCAATGATAGGAAATGCAGATAAGTACGTCATAGACTTAAAGGTGGACGAATATGATATTACAAAAGTTAAAGTCGGACAGGAGGTCATTATAAGACTGGATAGCTATCAGGATCAGGTCTTTGAAGGAAAAATTTCGACCATTTTGCCTATTATGAATGAAAGAACACGATCTTTTATAGTCGAAGCTGAATTTCAAAATAAACCACCTGTCCTCTACCCAAATTTATCTCTGGAAGCTAATATTATTATCAATCGCAAACAAAATGTATTAACTATTCCTGCATCATATCTAAAAAGCGGAAATAAAGTAATACTTTCTGACGGGTCGGAAATCAATGTAAAAAAGGGGGTGACTGACTACAAAATTGTTGAAATTGTATCAGGATTGGATACTTCCAGTCAAATAATCCTTTCAAAATGAAGGCAACCCTTATACCGCAAATATCTTTTGGGCTCATGAATGCAAGATTTCGTCAGACTCTCATCGCTGCCATAGGAGTGACTTTCAGTATCGCCATGTTTGTTACGCTGCTTTCTTTTATGAATGGGCTTAATGGTTTGCTCGACGATCTCATTTTGAACAGATCTCCCCACATCAGGCTCTTTAAGGACATCCGGCCGGCCGGCAATCAACCGATATATAATACTGAAAAATATAAAAATGACTACCACATGGTATCTTCAATAAAGCCGGGTGACTCTCGTAAAGAAATATACGATTCCGGTGCTATATTGCAGGCGCTCAAGGCAGACGATCGTGTATTGGGTGTTGCACCAAAAGTCGCAGCACAGGTTTTTTACAATATCGGACCCATAGAGATGACTGGTGTGGTCAATGGTATTGACGTAAATGAGGAAAAAAGACTCTTCTTTTTTAATAATTATGTTACTGCAGGTGAAGCTGATGCACTTCAAAATGTGGCAAACAGTATTATACTAGGTAAGGGAGCGGCAGATAAAATGCTGGCTAAAATCGGAGATATTATTCAGGTTACTTCCGGTAACGGAGAACAATTTTCTCTTAAAGTGGTAGGCCTATTCCAATCAGGTCTGGCGGAGATAGACAAAGTACAAAGTTATGCATCGATTCGCACTACCCAAAAACTGCTGGGTAAACCCAATAACTATCTGACTGATATTCAAATCAAACTTAAAGATATCAATTCCGCCCCAATAGTCGCAAAAGAATACGCCGCATTGTTCAACTGCGATGCAGAAGATATTCAAACTGCCAATGCACAATTTGAAACAGGATCAAGTGTCCGTACTCTGATATCATATGCTGTGGGTATAACCCTTCTAATAGTATCTGGATTCGGTATTTACAATATTCTGAATATGATGATCTATGAAAAAATGGATACCATTGCTATCCTTAAGGCGACTGGGTTTTCAGGAACGGATGTAAAAAGGATATTTATTGTCATTGCTTTGAGTATTGGTTTTTTTGGAGGAATGGCTGGACTTTTGGTTGGTTATACTCTTTCAGCTATTATTGATAGGATTCCTTTTGTAACAGCAGCCCTTCCTACCATCGATACTTATCCGATAGATTACAACGCTAAATATTATATTATTGCCACCATATTTTCATTAGTGACAACATATTTAGCGGGTTTTTTTCCTGCACGGAAGGCCAGTAAAACAGATCCTGTCATTATTATCCGAGGGAAATAGCTATGGAAAAAAATATAGTTTTAGAGGCCAGGTCAATAGAAAAGTACTTTACAGATCCTGCGCCTTTTAAAGTACTGGATAATATTAATTTTAAGATACAACAGGGAGAATTTGTTTCTGTCTCCGGTAAATCAGGTTGTGGAAAATCCACTTTGCTTTATATCCTTTCTACCATGGACACAGACTATAAAGGAGAGTTATGGATAGGCGGTGAAGCAATGAAAACAAAGTCTGAAAAAGAGCTTGCCCATGTACGTAACGCCCACATAGGTTTTGTTTTTCAGTTTC
Source organism: Saprospiraceae bacterium (assembly GCA_043748345.1). Classification (GTDB taxonomy): domain Bacteria; phylum Bacteroidota; class Bacteroidia; order Chitinophagales; family Saprospiraceae; genus OLB9. Next base: position 892 of record JAYTNJ010000420.1, on the reverse strand, counting down.
ACTACCTATTGAATGAATTTGATGTGCTCAGAAATGTCATCTTGCCGGGTTTCAAGCTCGACAAACTCACGCAAAAACAGCTTGAAGAAAAAGCTATGTTTCACCTGGGCCAATTGGGCATTGCAAATCTGGCAAACAAAATGGCCAATCAGATATCAGGTGGCGAAAAACAAAGGGTAGCAATCGCCAGGGCTTTGATCAATGACCCGCTAATCATAATGGGTGACGAACCTACCGGAAACCTTGACAAAAAAAATGGCGAAATCGTCTTTGATATCTTTGAAAAATTATCACATGAAGCAAAACAATCATTGCTCATTGTAACGCATGACGAAGAGTTTGCAAAAAGAACAGACAGGACTATAATAATGGAAGACGGAAGAATCATAAACGGTTGATATTTATTCATGACACACCACTGACCAAAACTAGGTTTGTAATGGTAAATGCTTTTTAAATCGGTTGTATATCAGCATTTATTTCTAATTTCCAATTTACTAACGTCTCTGTTTCGCTATTTTTAATGAAATTGTTTTTTTCAAGCACCTTGGCAGATGCATTATTTGTTTTGTCAGTTGATGCAATGATAGATTTTACCGAAGGTTGTGATTTTACCCATCCAATTATTCCACCTACAATTTCTGTCATAAAACCTTTATTTTGAAACTCAGCATAAGTTCCATAACCAATTTCTATTTCACCAGACTCATTGGGTTCACCTATGATGCATAAGTCACCTATCATTTTATTTTCAACTTTTAAGATTGCAGTCCAAAGTGTTGAACACAAATAGTTTTTAGTTTTGTCCGCAACATTTGGAAGTATGGTTTTCTCAAACGCTTCTTTTAATTCGGGCGAAATTATTCTTGAAGTTTCATTTAAATTTAGTTCA
>JAYTNJ010000419.1:0-2102 GCA_043748345.1 Saprospiraceae bacterium | reverse complement strand
CATTACGCCTTTAGGATTACCAGTAGTACCTGAAGTATAGATAATGGTAGCCAGATCTTCGGATTTAATTGTATTGCTGATATCCTGTACTTTTTGCAGGTTTTTATCACTTAATATATCCTTCCAAAATGGTCTCTCTCCATGTTTGTCAAAACAAATTATGTGTTTCAGAGATTCTACTTTTGCCTTTGCCGCGGAGACCTTATCATATAAATCTCCCGCGCCCGTAAAACATACTTTTACTTCTGCTTCATTCATAATATACTCGTACTCTCTAGAGCTGATAGTAGGATACATAGGTACTCCTATGGCTCCGATATATTGGATGGCAAGATCTGTAATTATCCATTCCGGTCTATTTATATATACAACAATGCCCACTTTATCCCCTGGTTGAACGCCAAAATCGATCAGACCCGATGCCAGCTTTCTGGAAGTTTCTATTATTTCTGCAGTACTGTAAAATTTCCACTGTCCGGAATCGGATTTTGAACCAGCAAATTGATCTATCGGACCATCATCATATTGTTTTGCAATATAATCAAACAATCTTTCTATCTTCATAATGAAATTATATTTTTAATGGCTAAATGATTAAAATTAAACTTGTAATTATACAAGAGGTAAAGATAAACCCTATCATTTAATTTTTCTAGACTTTAACTTAATATAATTTTTTGGTTAAACATTTATCCGGCACGGCTATTTATATTCATGATTTCTTTTGAGAATGGTTAAGATTCTTCCCTAAATAAAATTAAAATTATGGTGCCAAAACTAAATTTCAGAATTATGGGACAAGGCACTCCCGTTATTATCCTCCATGGGCTTTTCGGTATGCTGGACAATTGGCTTTCGATTGCTAAAAAGTTAGAAACTCATGGATTTATGCCAATTTTGGTAGATCAGAGGGATCATGGTAGGTCAGAACATTCCAAAGATTTTACCTATCAACTATTGGCTGAAGACCTATTGCATTTTATGGAAGAAAACTGGATTCATAAGGCCATTCTGATTGGCCATAGTATGGGTGGCAAGGTTGCACTTCAGTTTATAGCTGACCATGCATCCATGATTGAAAAATTAATAGTAGTAGATATCGGCATTAAAAAGTATCAGGGTGGGCATGAAGATGTGTTTAAAGCAATAAATTCAATAGAGACAGATCATCTTCAATCCAGACAAGAAGCTGAAAATAAACTCAATCTTATTTTGAAAAATGAAAGCACATCTCAGTTCCTTATGAAAAACCTTACCAGATCAAAAAATGGCGGGTATGAATGGAAAATGAACTTAAAACTGCTCGAAAAAAAATATCAGAATATTTTGAGTGAGGTTTCATTTGATCATCCCATTTTTACAAAAACTCTGTTTATAAAAGGAGACCGCTCAGATTACATACTCGAAGAAGATTTTCCATCCATCAAAAAGGTAATACCTGAAGCTACTTTAATTACTATAACAAATGCAGGACATTGGGTTCATGCTGATCAACCTGATGAACTTTTTAATAAAATAATTGATTTTATACAAGAATAATACAACAGTTTTTCGTTAATAGTACATACATAATAATAAATGAATAAAAAGATAAAAATTTTTATAATTGCTGCAACATTTGTTTCAGGAATTGCAGCAATTACTATAACTAATGATAGACTTTTTGAAATAAGTAAAAACCTTGAGATTTTTATAAGCGTGTACAGGGAACTCAACACTAATTTTGTTGACGAACTTGATCCCGGCACTATGATGCGCCAAGCGATAGATGCTATGACGAATAAACTGGATCCATATACCAATTTTGTTTCGGAGTCGGAAGTTGAAAGTTATTGGATTAATGACGACGAAAAATATCAGGGTATAGGAGCACGGGTTGCATTGATTGGAAATAAATTTAAAGTGATTGAACCCTATGAAGGTGGACCCGCACTATCTGCCGGTATTAAAGCCGGTGATGAAATTATTTCAGTTAATGGAATTGATATAGTCGGTAAAAAATTGGCTGAAATCAATGCCATATTGAGGGGATTACCCGGTACAGATATGAGTCTTAAAATTATACCCAACGGTAAAGCAATCGCAGAAGATAAAAAACTTAC
>JAYTNJ010000418.1:0-5583 GCA_043748345.1 Saprospiraceae bacterium | reverse complement strand
GAATTGATAATATTCCATTTTGCCGATTCCCGCTACAAAGGGAGCAAATGTTCTCACTATGGGAACAAATCTAGCAATAATTATAGTTTTAGATCCATGCTTAGCGTAAAATGACTGTGTTTGCTCTATATATTTTTCGTCCACCAACTTGAATCCCCTGATCTCCCATCTAAGAATCTTCAAACCTATATTATTACCAATCCAATAATTAAGTGTATCACCAACTATGGCGGCAACAATAAGAGAACCAATAATTACTAAAAGATTTAATTCTGCAGTCTCACCAGCATTATTAATCACCCCTGCACAAAATGCACCTGCTGCAAATAACAAAGAATCCCCTGGCAAAAAGGGAATCACAACTAATCCTGTCTCCGCAAAAATAATCAGAAACAATATAATGTAAATCCAAACACCATATTCCCTAATCATCACAAACAAATGATCATCTATATGTAAAACAAAGTTAATCATTGATTCGAGTATTTCTAGAAGATTCATCGTCCTTTTTATTTTTAAATTTGCAAAAGTATACCTTTTATTCTATACCTTTAAATGATTAAAACAATTTATAAAAAAGGTTTTCTTATAAATTTACGCATCAAAAGAAATACCTAAAATATGACCATACCGATTCGAATAATGCTTAAAATATTTCGGGACTATTTTTACTAAATTATTTTTATGGCATGCTTTACTAGTGATTACTTCAGAAAAAATAGAAATTGAGTTTTTTTACAACGCCCAATGAACCAATCTTTCTAGTTTTTTACTTTTAGTCTGCCACAAAAAGTAAAAACCAAGTATAAATAAAAATGCCAGAGTCAACACGGAGTATCTCATGTTATTTGTAATATTATCCACCAATCCAAAAGTAAAAGTTCCTCCCACTATTGCGGATTTATAAACAACGTCATAAAAACTGAAATAGGATGTTGTATCATGAGTCTTTTCAGGTATTAACATAGAATAACTGGCTCTGGAGAGTGATTGAATCCCGCCCATAACTAATCCAACAAATCCGGCAATGATATAAAACGTCACTTTATCATAAGTGAAATATGCAGCCAGGCAAATCAATATCCAAATGCATATCATGATTAAAATAGCTAATTTATTTCCTTTTAAGTTCCCCAATGCAGAAAACATATATGCTCCCCCTATAGCCACAATCTGAAGGATCAGAACTAGCAAGACTAACTCGCCGGTTTCAAAACCGAGTTCTTTTTTTGCAAATATTGTAGCCAGATATATGACAGTCTGGACGCCGGCACTGTAAAAGAAAAATGCTGTCAGGAAATTTCTTATGTCTGGCATAGCCTTAACCCTATTGAATGCACCGGAGAGTTCTCTATAACCTTTTCTGATCATGTCCGAAGTAAACAAGTTCTTTTTATCAGGAGGCATGTGTTTAAAAGTATATTGAGCAAATCCCAACCACCAGACACCCACTAATAAAAAACCGATTCTTGCGCCAATTTGACCATCAGCAAGCCCAAACCATGCTGGATATAAAATCATCATGAGTATAAAAACCAATAGAATGACACTACCCATGTAACCATAGGTAAATCCCTTTGCGCTAACCCTGTTGTAATTATTTTCAGTAACAATAAGCGGAAGATATGAATCATAAAACACAAGACTTCCGGCAAAACCAATGGTCGCTAAAATAAAGGCAGATGTACCTAACCACAATTGTGGCTCACCCTTAAAAAAATAAAGGGATGTACAAGCCAGAGAGCCAATCAAAGTAAAGGTTTTCAGAAAAAATTTCCTCCTGCCGCTATAATCTGCTATTCCTGATAGTAGAGGTGATAATAATGCAATAATAATATATGATACCGAAACCGAAAAAGAATACAGTGAACTGTTCGAAAAATTTAATGGTCCGAAGCTGATTTCCTTTGGGGTGTACTCTTCAAAATATCCAGGGAAAATTGCAGTAGAAATGACTAAAGCGTAAGCGGAATTAGCCCAATCAAAAATTGCCCACGCATTAATGGTTTTTTTATTATTAAGTTCGACGGTTGCCATGTAATGATTTTAGAAACTCTAAAGTAATTATATTATTGGATTCTAAAATAGAAATAAGTAAATAAAACAGAAATACTATCTTTACCACACTTTAATAAATGAATATGAATATTATCATATTATCAAGAAATGCTTCTCTTTACAGCACACAAAGTATAGTAGATGCCGCCAGAAGAAGAAATCATTATGTACGTGTTATAGACCACATGGCCTGTGATCTAATAATAGAAACCGGAAAATCAAAAATATTTTTTAATAATCAAGCTATTGAAAAAATTGATGCAGTAATACCTAGAATAGGAAGTACAGCAACGACATACGGGGCCGCAGTAATCAGACAATTCGAAAGTCAAGGTGTATTTTCAACTCTCCATGCAGAACCATTACTGAAAGCAAGAGACAAATTAAGTTGCCTTCAGATTTTAGGGAGTCAAGGTATTGGGGTGCCTAAAACTATTTATGTCAGTAATCCATTTACCATGTCTTCCTTGCTTGACGAGATGGCCCCCTACCCCATTATCATTAAACTAGTTTCCGGGACTCAAGGCATGGGGGTGATTTTAGCAGAAAATAAGAGTAATGCAGAATCCATTCTTGAAGCATTTTATGCTACCAAAGAAAAAGTAATTATGCAAAAATTTATTTCAGAAGCAAAAGGCGCTGATATTCGGGCATTTGTAGTAGACGGTGAAATCGTAGGTGCAATGAAACGTCAGGCCAAACCAGGTGATTTCAGATCAAACCTGCATCGAGGCGGTACATCTGAACTTATCAAACTATCAAGTCAGGAAGAAGCCACCGCATTAAAGTCGGTAGAAATTCTTGGTTTGAAAATTGCGGGCGTAGATATGCTCAAAACAAATGCAGGGCCTGTTGTATTGGAAGTAAACGCTTCGCCTGGACTTGAAGGTATAGAAGGTACTACAGGAAATGATATTGCGGGAAAAATTATACAGTTTGTCGAAAAAAACAGAAAGTAAGAAATGTCATCAGACCTTATCATCCCGAAACTAAATCAAACTAATGAACTTATTATAGATAATGAGATCATTACGCAAGGACAGATGCAAACCCTAAGAATCAATGCCGGTAAACTCCCATCTGATAACCGCATAAATGTATTTGCGCATGTTTTACATTCAGGAGTTCCAGGACCATCATTGCTTATTCTCGGTGGTGTCCACGGTAATGAGATCAATGGAATAGAAATTGTGAGACGCAGTCTTGAAGAATCAATATACGAATCTGTCACTTGTGGTACTTTGATCATTATTCCGCTACTCAATGTTTTTGGATTTATAAACTTTAGCAGGGATGTGTCAGATGGTAAAGACGTCAACAGATCATTTCCGGGTCACATAAATGGCTCATTGGCATCAAGGGTAGCCAGGATCATTACAAAAAAAATTTTACCTTATGTTGATGTGGCTATTGACTTTCATACGGGCGGAGAAGCAAGATACAATTTTCCCCAAGTGAGATTTAATAAAAACGATAGAACAGCTAAGTTTATAGCAATAAATACCGGGGTTAAGTATCTGGTAGAACAACCACTTCTTGCACATTCTTTTAGAAAGGCCGCCCATGAAATGAAAATACCTTCCATAGTTTTTGAGGGGGGAGAGTCTGTACGGCTCGATAATTTTTCTATCATTTCAGGAGTACAGGTTATAAAAAATACTTTAGCGGCATTAAAAATGACTGAAGATCTCATAAGTATTAAACCTGCTGAACAATGGATAATTCATAAGGATAATTGGGTGCGGGCGTCTACTCCAGGTATTTTCATTTGGCTCAAAAAATCAGGAGATTTTGTAAGCAAGGGTGAAAAATTGGGTGAGATTAAAGATCCATACGGCACTAAAACTATAAATATTTTATCAAGTTATTCAGGTCACATAATAGGTCATAACAATGCCAGCGTGGTATCATTAGGTGATGCTTTATTTCATATAGGGTATGATTATAGCCCCGTTGAAAATTTATAGTTTGCTATTATTTCATCAAATATTTCTATAAACAGGGCGAGTAAGACAAGTAGGCCCTCCACCTCCTTTCATACTAATTTCTTCACCTTTATATTCAATAACACTACACCCCGCATTTTCAAGAAGTGCCTTAGTTTTGTTATTCCCAGCCACCATGAGGCAAAGTCCTGGAGAAAGTGCTAAAACATTACAACCCATGGTTTCAAACTCTTCATCCGGCACTTCCACCAAATGATATTTTTTTTCCAGCAGGTAGTTTCTGAACCCAATAGGCATTAAAGGTGAATATACTACGGCAATATTGTGATTTACTGGGCTAAAAATTGACATCAAATGAAAAACGTCATCCGGACCATTATAATGTGGCAAAGGAACTGTAATAACGTTGACGTTTAATTGGGCCACCATTTCTTTTAGTTGTCTAATTCCTTCCTCATTGGTTCTATAGGTGTGCCCAACAGCTAGAGTATTCTCATCCAACCAAGCAACATCTCCGCCTTCTAGGGTGCCGGGAGATAAAATTTCTCCCAATACGGCTATTCCGTACTTTCCACATGCTTCTTTTAGTAAAGCAGGTTCATTTTTCCGGGCTTCCTTCCCCATATTACATATTATCATACCCAGATTTGTTGCAATAGCGGCATCTCTGCAATACATAGAATCCATATTGACCGAAGAGTCTGCAGTCAAGCGGTTGATATTTGTGTCCAGGTTTGAAATTATTGATTCAAAAATACTATACTCTATACTGGCTTTGTCAAGAATGGGTTTCGCCAGATAATTTAAATCCTTCCAGTAGATGGAAATATGATCATCATTAATAAAAGCAGACAATACCGGTTTGATAAATACAGAATGAATTGTACCCACTTCAGAATGACAAGTTAGCTTCATAATTCAATAAATAATTTACAGATCAACATTAATTTATTTTACCAATTACCATATAAACATAAACGGGAATGCCAGCCATGAGCATCAAAAAGCCCCAATATACTGATTTTTCTCCTGCTCCTGCTATAGCCCAAATTGAATATAAAAACGATAAAGAAGCAAGCAAAATCGAAGGTATCCAGACAGCGCTGTAATGACTATTTTTTGCTTTAATTATAAAATAAGATGCCGCCGAAAAAAGATATGGAACTAAAACTGTGACTGTCGACAATAATATTAAAAATTTAAACTGATTAGCCAAATTTTCAGAGTAGTTCATCAGCATTATGATAGAAACAATACAACTACCAATTATTAAACTCCATGCTGGCATTCCATGCCTATTTTTTGTTGAGAAAATTGGTGGGAACAAACGATCTTTTGCCAAAGCATCTCCAACCTGACCTTGTACCAGTATAAATCCATTCAAAGCGCCAAAAGCAGCGATAGCCACCCCCGCACCAATCCAGTATTCCGATCCTGTGCCAAAAATAAGAGTTGCAGCATCGGCGAAAGGAGTTACAGATTCAGATAATTTTTCAGCGGGAATTAAACCCATTAAGCTAACACTACTTATTATATAAATAATTGTTGTTATAGCGGTACCAAGCAAAGTAGCCCTTGC
>JAYTNJ010000417.1:0-8109 GCA_043748345.1 Saprospiraceae bacterium | reverse complement strand
TTTTAAATACTGATGTTAATTTTCTCTTTGTCATAAACAGCAAATTTAGTGTAAAAAAATTTATTTAACTTGCTGTCCGATTTTTGGGGGTAACTATAGCTTTTATCTTTAACTGTATCTGAAAAATACAAATGTTCTAAAGAAAGTGGTTGCTTTAAAATTACATTTGCCGATACGCATATCTTATTCATTGACATAAACGAGAATAAAATTGACAAAATTTCAATTTTAAATCCTTGCAAATGAACAATCGTTTAAGCAATTGTAACTTAAGTAAATAAAAAATCCGTGCTCGGCTTAGCATGTACTACGTCACAGTGTTGCCATCGCTGTGCCATAAGTATTAGTACAAATAACAAAACCAAAGCCATATGACTAAACAAGTTGTGTGGCTTAAATCTTAATTTAGATTGCCAATATTTTTTACTCATCCCAAATCCTTCTTATAAAAAAGAAGGACTTTTTTCAGTAGTCCCGAAATATGACTTATTTTTGTGGTGTTACCAAAAGTGGTGATACTGGATCAGGGATTAATATCGCCAATACGCACATCACCTTTGCAGATATCAACGGCGATGGCAGTATACAAGTACCGGGAGAGATACTGCAGGAGAACCATTATTATCCCTTTGGAATGTCTATCGGTGGTCCGTGGATGAATGATCAATCAGGCAATGATAACCCTTATCAATTTAATGGAAAGGAGCTCGAGAGTTTCGGTGGACTGGGTTGGTATGACTATGGTGCGAGATTTTATGATCCTGGTATGGGGAGGTGGACGGGTGTCGATCCTATGGTGGATAAAGGGCCTCAATTTTCTCCATATATTTAAACATTCAATAACCCAATTAAATATATTGATCCTGATGGTAAATGGCCTACAACAAAAGTAGTTGAACATAAAAAAATGCTAAGTGGTTTTGGGCTTAGAATTCACCCCCAAAAAAGAAAGCTTAAAGGTCACTCTAGAAAAGATTATAGCACTAAAGGGACTGTGGGCATAATGTTCACGTTTTAGCTGATGGAGTTGTGAAAAAAATTGGATGGAATAGAAAAGTAGATAAACAAGGAAATGTTATTGGTTATGGACGATATGTAGTTATTGTACACAAAGACGGGTATCAGAGTTTATATGCCCATTTAGAAAAAGATGGAGTCAAATTTAAAGTTGGAGATAAGGTAAATGATGGAGACATAATTGCAGTTTCTGGAAATACTGGATGTTCCACTGTAACAACGTATTTGCTCAAACAATTATTCAATAAAAAGCTAAATATCGATTTAAAGAAATTAATAATAATGAACGTCTAGGTGAGAGCCCATAATATAAAACCTGATATGTGACATCGGGTAAGTGAAAAAGTTTTAAAATGGTTCTTACAAAATATTCTATTTAATGACTATATTTGCAAATAAATAATTAAAAAAATCTTTTGTATGTTACCTTTTGATCCCACATTAATTGTTGTTACTTTTATACTTTTAGTTTTACTGGTATCAACATTTTTCACAGTAAAACAACAAACAGCGGCTATTATTGAGCGTTTTGGCAAATATAATAGCATTCGCCAATCAGGGCTGCATTTGAAAATTCCTGTATTTGATAGAATTGCCGGTAAAATAAATCTTCGAATACAGCAATTGGACGTTATAATAGAAACGAAAACAAAAGATAATGTTTTCGTAAAACTCAAAGTATCTGTTCAGTTCAAAGTGATTCAGGAAAAAGTGTATGAAGCATTTTATAAACTGGAGTATCCTCACGATCAGATTACATCATACGTATTTGACGTAGTGAGGGCCGAAGTTCCTAAGTTGAAGTTGGATGATGTTTTTGAGAGAAAAGACGATGTGGCAGTTGCGGTGAAAAGGGAACTTAACGAAGCCATGACGACTTATGGGTACGATATCATAAATACACTTATTACTGATATTGACCCTGATATTCAGGTAAAAAATGCAATGAACCGTATCAATGCAGCGGACAGGGAAAAAACAGCGGCTGAATATGAAGCTGAAGCTGGTAGAATCAGAATCGTCGCCAAAGCGAAAGCAGAGGCTGAGAGTAAGAAACTTCAGGGACAGGGTATAGCGGATCAACGACGTGAGATAGCCCGTGGTCTAGTGGAGAGTGTTGACATTCTTAATAAAGTAGGAATCAATTCGCAGGAAGCGTCAGCTTTGATTGTGGTCACTCAACATTATGATACCCTTCAAGCAATTGGTGCTGATGCTAATTCTAATTTGATCCTACTACCTAATTCACCACAGGCAGGAAGTGATATGCTCAATAATATGGTAGCAAGTTTCTCAGCAAGTAACCAGATAGCTGAATCTATGAAAACAGCCAATAAAGGGAAACGAATTAACAAACCACAATCAAAAGATGAATTCGGGCAACACCCTGATAGTGAGTAATTTCTTAATTTTATTTTTGAGGAAATGAATTTTTTGGAACAGGGATCAAGAAAGATTGCATTTTTGTTTTTTGTATATTAGACGACATTAAATCGGCATAAAATAAACATCAGATGTAGATAAAATGTCTTCTTTAGATATATTTAAGATAGTGCCAGGATAATCTGTTTCCAAGCATAATCGATTTAGTTTATGAATAAATTAAGTGTTATTTTTTTTGCATCATTTTTTAGTCTTCTTTGTAATGCACAGCAGATAAGAATACCTGGGTCTTATTCGAATATTGGTTTTGATTCTATAGGCATGTTTTTTCAGACTGATACCCTGAGGTATTATGCTGAAATCGCTAAACCACGATATACTTTAACTCAATTATTGGGCTACCATCAAGGAACCGATTCAGGTATAATAATGGATTTTGGAAATTTTGAAGGAACTATTACTTATGGCCTTATGCCGTATAATCAGGTGAAACATCCGCTGCCTATCTTCAGACTTACAAAAGATATTGTAGCTGGAAAAGTAGAAATTAACATAAAAAACGACTTCAGATATCCTTATGACTTTGTGGGTTGGAAAGATGCCTCAAGACTTACCTTGGGGTATAGATTGCAGAATAAATTAGGGGTTGTTATTTTTGATGGTGAAGTCTCAGTCACTGGCACAGGTCCATTCCAAACCTCCCCTGCAATATATGAGGGTCCTTTTATCAGTAATGTTACTGCAACTAAACTTGTAATTTGGTTTAAGACTACTTCACCGTTGATAGCCAGTGTTGAGATTGATGGAAAACAATATAATGATTCAGTATCAACATCTCACCATAGTTTTTTAATAGATAATCTAAAACCCGGCCGAAGCTACCCATATAAAGTTATCTATTCAGGTTTCAGCCAGCAGTATGCATGTAAAACAGCCCCAAAGGGTGGGAGCAGAAAACCTTTTGTTTTTGGATATGCAAGCGATAGCAGAAGTGCCACCGGAGGTGGTGAAAGAAATATTTTTGGGGCAAATGCTTATGTGATGAAAAAAATCGGAGCTTTGGCGCATCAGCAAAATGTTTCATTTATGCAGTTTACCGGGGATATGGTCAATGGATACCTTAATAATAAGGAAGAAATCATGGTTCAATACACAAACTGGAAAAAAGCCATAGAGCCTTTCTGGCATTATACCCCGTATTATGTGGGCATGGGCAACCACGAATCTGTGGGGTATATTTTTAAAGACAAAGAAGGTAAACAAATTGCGTTTATTGATAAATTTCCTTATGAAACAGAATCTGCAGAAGCAGCATTTCAAGAAGCATTTGTTAACCCTGAAAACGGGCCTAAAAGTGAGGACAATAATAAATACGACCCAAATCAAAGAGAAATAGATTTCCCTTCTTATGATGAAAATGTATATTCGTATACTTATGACAATGTAGCTATGATTGTATTAAACAGCGACTACTGGTTTGCACCTACACTTAGCAGGGATATTTCTACCAGTGGCGGATTACATGGATATATTATGGATAATCAGCTCCAATGGCTTCAGGGGACTATAAAAACACTTGAAAAAGATAAATCCATTGACCATATTTTTGTCACACAACATACTCCTGTCTTTCCTAATGGGGGGCATAGTGGAGACGATATGTGGTATTATGGAAATAATCAGAAAAGAAGTGTCATAGCAGGAAAACCTGTGGAAAAAGGTATTATTGAGCGCAGAGATGAATACCTTGATATATTAATCAATCAAAGCACTAAAGTGGTTGCAATACTTACGGGTGACGAGCATAATTATAACCATCTGAAACTCACATCTGAAGTACCGATATATCCTGAGAATTACCCATACCCCAAATTAAGGGTAAGCCGACCTGTGTATCAGATAAATAATGGGGCTGCCGGAGCTCCTTATTATGCACAGGAAGTATTGCCGTGGAGCGCGCACACGAAATCTTTCAGTGTAGAGAACGCCTTATGTTTGTTTTATGTTAATGGCAAAAAAATAGACATGAAGGTTATAAATCCTGATACGCTCAATGAGATTGATGCATTAAAACTAAGATAGTAACCTGTCATAAACCACACAGGGCAACATCCATCAAAAAAAATAAAATATTCGTAAAAGCACGAACAGTACAAAACTATTCGTACTTTTGCGAATAAATATTGTATTCATGCCAAACATAGCTAAAAAATATACAGAACGACAAGAAGAAATTGCCGCTTTTGCCAATGCACTCGGACATCCGGTCAGAGTAGCTATCCTGGAGTTGTTATCCTCCCAGTCCTGCTGTTATCATGGTGATTTGTCGGAGGAGCTGCCCATAGCCAATAGTACACTATCCCAACATCTCAAGGTTCTGAAAGATGCCGGTCTTATACTGGGCGAAATCAATCCACCCAAAACGAAGTACTGTATCAGCAGACAAAATTATGCCCTGGCATCTCAGTTATTTACCGCCTTTTTTAAAGATAGTTTGGCTACAGAATTTAGTAAAGATGAGGTTGTGCTTTGTTCTTAAAGTATAAAACCATTTTTAAAATAAAAGCACAATGACATGTTGGTTAAACTAAAATTTTTAGATAGATATCTCACGCTTTGGATATTTTCAGCGATGTTTTTGGGAGTAGGTTTGGGATATTTATTTCCTTCCATTGCTTCTTTCACCAATTCATTATCAGTCGGTACTACCAATATTCCACTGGCCATAGGGTTGATTCTGATGATGTATCCGCCGCTGGCCAAAGTCGATTACTCTTTGCTGCCCAAAGCCTTTGAAGACAAGAAGTTGATGACGTTATCTTTGTGTTTAAACTGGATCATAGGGCCTGCACTTATGTTTTTATTGGCCATACTTTTTTTAAGAGATCAGCCGGGATATATGGTAGGTTTGATACTGATTGGCCTCGCCAGATGTATAGCCATGGTTATTGTGTGGAATGATCTTGCGGGAGGTAACAAAGAATATGGGGCATTGCTTATAGCATTAAACAGTGTTTTTCAGGTACTGACTTATAGCTTTTATGCGTGGTTGTTTATTAATATATTGCCTACCTATTTTGGGTTGGAAGGTTTTAACATCCATGTGCCTATGGGAGAAGTCGCAGTGAGTGTGTTAATTTATCTTGGTATTCCTTTTGCCGTCGGTTTTCTGAGCAGATACTTTTTGGTAAAATCAAAAGGACGTGATTGGTACAACCGTAAGTTTATACCTTTCATTTCACCCATTACCTTATACGCTTTACTGTTTACCATCGTGGTTATGTTCAGTTTGAAAGGCGATAAAATCCTGGAATTGCCATTGGATGTGTTCACCATTGCCGTGCCATTGTTAATCTATTTTGTACTAATGTTCTTCATTAGCTTTTTTATAGGTAAATCCATGGGTATTCCTTACGACAAAAATGCATCTGTCGCTTTTACCGCCACAGGCAATAATTTTGAGTTGGCCATCGCTGTTGCTATTGCTGTTTTTGGTATTGCATCACCACAAGCTTTTACAGGAGTGATAGGGCCTTTGGTAGAAGTGCCGGTTTTGATTTTACTGGTTAGAGCGAGTTTATGGTTAAAAAAGAAATATTATTAAAGAATAAAGGCCGAGTATACAAAAAATAAACTTTAACGCGCTTAGTAGTAAATTAAGTAGGTAAAATCTAAAATATGTACCCAAAATTAACAGAAACCATTTCAGCATTTTCAGAAGCCAATATATACCCTGAGCGCAAAGAAGTTCTAACGCAGCTCGTTATATACATCCGAGACAAACAGTCTAAAGGCGAGACCATCCGACTTAATTTTATTTGTACGCACAACTCCCGGCGTAGCCATTTATCTCAGATATGGGCTCAGACTTTGGCTTACTATTTCGGTTTTAAAAATGTATTTTGTTATTCAGGAGGTACGGAAGCCACTGCTATGTTTCCCAAAATAGCTGAAACATTAGCCAATCAAGGTTTTGATATACACAAACTTTCAGACACAACCAATCCTGTCTATTCTGTAAAATATGCTCCAAACGAACAACCCATAATCTGTTTCTCGAAAGTATACGGTCATGCTTTTAATCCTGTCGGAAATTATGGTGCCATAGTCACTTGCAACTCGGCAGATGAAGCCTGCCCGATCATATTTGGTGCGGAAGCCAGATTTCCGGTCAAATATGATGACCCAAAAGCTTTTGATTATACAGAGTTCATGGATGCCAAATATGCAGAACGCAGCTTGCAGATAGGGGAGGAGTTGTGGTTTGTGTTTGGGCAGGTATAAAAAAGGCCATTTCACCTAAATTACGATCGACGAATTATGAACGATGAATATTTGTTTTAAGCTGGGTTAAAAGAAGTTTTTTCCAAGTTAAACAAAAACACAGTTTATCAGCATTTTTATTCATTGGCTTTTTATTTGGTACTTAATCTCAATTAAAATACTCAAGCACAACCATTACCACAATCCACTTTCTTATAAGAAAGTACATTACCATACTGATCCGTATGGATGTGGCAGCAATCAGTAAAAATGGTTTTAAGTTTTTGCCGAGCTCGCTGTACTCTTGATTTTGCGGCAGAATAGGAGATGTTAAGTTGGGCAGCTAATTGGGTTTGTGATAAGCCTTTGATATCTGTGAGTATCAGAGCTTCTTGATATTTCTGTGGTAACTGTGAGATGAATGGAGCCACACATTTTTCTAATCCTTGTTCCGAATATGTGTTTGTTTCAATGAAATCGTTGAATATTTCCGATGCAACGGCTGTAGATACATTTTTTCGATAGTAATCGGTTATGGTATTACGAGTCAATTGGTAAATCCAAGCCTTAAGTTTCGACAGATCTTTGATGGTATGCAGATGAAGGTGAATTTTTATAAAAACATCCTGTAAAACATCCTTTGCTATAGTCTTATCTTTTACTTTACTAAAAATAAAATGCTCCAATTCCTGGTGGAACTGTTGATATAAGGTTTCGGTATTGGCTGACATATCTTCTCTTTGTAAAGTATATGACGCAATAATATGGGTTTGGACGCAAAAGACAAAATTTCGGTAAGTCTTTGATTAATTAGTTACGTGTTGAGTTTTGATTTGGGCAGTTTTTTGATTTTGTGTCTTTTTTGGGTATTTGCGTCTATTTCGTACAAACGATTTTGTTTGGATTAAAATTGGTATTATGATGAAGAAAAATTTGTTATTGATTTTCGGGTTACTAGGTTTGGTATCTTTAATGGCCGAGAGTGTTCCTAAACGAAACAATGTATTGTCTATGTTGGGATTAGTTGATGCTCCTGCTTGCTGTGATGTATCCGTTTGTTGTACTGAAGGGAGCCCTGATTGTTGCGATTTAAGCACTTGTTGTACTACGACTAGTACCTGTTGTGCTCCTGCGAGTAGCTGCTGCGCATCCGATCCGACTGATCAATCCACCACATCAACTACTGAAAACAAGGTAAGTCAATGTGTCGTGCAATGCACAAAGTGATGTAAAGTCAACCGTACATTTTATTGAAGGGTAATTAGCTTTAGGGTCTGATTGCCCTTTTTGCTTTTAAATTTTTATGTAAAGAATACAAGACCAAAATCATATTTAATAATACCATAATTGAGTCCACTCCGAAAAGTCTTTGAAGAAGAGAGTGTGAAAAAATCTGATTTCTACTTCGCTGATAATCAAACGTTTCCCTTTAGGGATTGGGTAAAA
>JAYTNJ010000416.1:0-10208 GCA_043748345.1 Saprospiraceae bacterium | reverse complement strand
GCAGTCCATGATATGAATCTGTAAGGCCCACTCCCACTGATAATATTTCGCGAAAAATCATTGCTATTAAAACGATCAGCAAATCCGACGAGCAAAGAATCGCCCTTTAATTTTTCTTCATTATCATCAGTCAAATCTGTAAAATTATATCGGGACAATACATTCAAACTATCGTAAACATATCTCGGATATATTTCTATGTTTATTGCTGCTTCAAGCGCAAGTATATAGTCCTGAGAGAACACTACCCTGAATTTTTTCGGGTCAGAAGGATTCGGAATTATATCTGAAATATTTTGAACGATTTCTCGATATTTTCCGGCATTTGTCAATGGCAAATTTATGGCCTTGAGCGTAAAAATATAGTCTTCGGCTGTGACAGGAGATCCATTTTCCCATGTGGCATCATCTACTAAAGTAATATCAAAATAAATCCCTGCTTTATATTTTCCTGTATCGATAGACATTTCCACAGGTATTTCCTTTATCAGAATGGGCGTAAGTTCCAGACTCTGGGGGTCAAAGTCTGCCAAAGGTAGGTGAATATACTGATAAATCTCACGTGCTGTGGGATTGGGAAATAATAAAGGATTGATACGCTCAGGATCCTTCTTTATCCTTATATTTATAGTGTTATCGGGGGAGTTTTTGTCTGCCTTGCACGAAAAAATACTTAGAGACGCTAATAATCCAAAATAAATTAATCTATTCATAACAATGCTGTATTAAAAAGACAAAAATATATAATAAAAAACAATATCAACAAAAAAAATATGCATTAGTAATTTATTAAACCAAATGCCTGAAACTTGAAAGGTACTATTTTGTTAGCCATTGAATTAATATTTAGTAAAAAATGAATGCCACCTCAAAACAAGTTGTATTAATAGCCGGGGGAAGTGGGCTTGTGGGTAAAAAACTGATAGAACTACTAGATAAAGATAAATATCAAATTGTTATTTTGTCCAGAACCTCAAAAAAACCAGTAAATATTGAATTACAATATGCAATATGGGATACTGAGAAACTTTTTATCGAACCCATCCCAAATCCTGACCATATCATCAACCTTGCCGGGGCAGGTATTGCAGACCAGTGGTGGACTAAAAATCGCAAAAAAGAACTCATAAGTAGTAGAGTAGAAAGCGCTAATACGATCAAAGAATATCTCAAAAACCATGATTTGAAACCATCTACTTATATTTCTGCATCAGCCGTTGGGTATTATGGAGACAGGGGTAATGAGCTCTTGGCAGAAGACAGTATAGCTGGTGATGATTTTTTGTCCGAGTGTTGTATTAAGTGGGAAAAAGCAGCTTCAGATGTTGCAAATTTATGCAGACGGATGGTTTTGTTAAGGATCGGCATAGTGCTGACACTGGAAGGCGGAGCTTTACCAAAAATGCTGCTTACAAAACAATTGGGAATATTTAATTATTTTGGCAACGGTCGCCAATATTGCCCTTGGATTCACATTGACGATTTATGCAGAATGATCATCCAGTGTATAGAAAACCCCTCATATAACGGTATTTATAATGCAGTAGCCCCTCAGCAAATCACAAATAAGGATATGATGAAAGAAATTATGGACGACAATGGTATGAAAGGAGTATTACTGCCTGCTCCATCTTTTTCTCTCAGAATATTACTAGGTGAAATGGCTGATGTTGTATTAAATTCAACCAGAGTTTCAGCGACAAAGGTAGTAAACACAGGATTCAAATTTAACCACACCTGGGTCGGTAAGGCAGTAAGCAGCCTATTGGAAAAATCCTGACTGCATTGAAATCAATTATCATTTTGCAATCTACATTAATATATATTTATTTTTAATATATTCATGCATCAATTTTAATGTGTTATAAATATATTAATTACATATTATTTTTTAATATTTAAATTCTTGCCTTGCATCACAATATTCATACATATCTATGGGTTTAATAAAAATGATAGGGCAAAATACGCCTTTCAAAGCATGAAATGAAGTTTGAAGCTTATAAATAATCTATTCACTTTAGTTATTGTGTCATATAAATTATATACCTTTGTTTTACAATTTTTGTGAAACTGATATCCTGAAAATGATATGAAAATTCTTCAGTTGTGTAAAAAATTTCCTTACCCTCTTAAAGATGGTGAATCTATTGCTATAACTTATCTGAGCAATGCATTACATGATTTGGGCTGCGAAATAACACTGCTGAGCATGAATACTTCCAAGCACTATATGGATATAAGTGAGTTGCCGGCTGATTTTAATCACTATAAGGAAATACATGTCAGTGCACTTGACAATAGCCTTAATCCTGTAGCCGCTTTTAAAAATCTATTTTCAAGGGATTCCTACCATGTGAGTCGGTTTGTATCTCCTGATTTCAGCAACAAGCTTATTGAGCTGCTGAAAGTCAATGATTATGATGTAGTCCAACTCGAAACTCTATATCTGGCACCATACATTGATGTAATAAAAGAGCACTCAAGTGCCATTATCACGATGAGGGCACATAATATTGAATTTGAAATCTGGGAACGAATCACATCCAATACCAAATACCTTCTCAAGAAATGGTACCTGAAGTTTCTGACAGGTAAGCTGAAAAGATATGAATTGGAAAACCTCAACAAGTATGACTACCTTATTGCCGTCTCTGACAGAGATTTGCTTAAATTTAAATCATTAGGATACAAAAACGGAGTTATGTCATCTCCCATAGGTCTTGATATACGTAATTATAATACAGGTCTAAATAAAGTCACTTCTGATGATATATGTTTTATTGGTGCTTTGGATTGGATGCCCAATATGGAAGGCCTTATGTGGTTTATTGAAAATGTTTGGCCTGAACTACATCAAAAATTTCCCGAAATCAAGCTACATGTTGCAGGAAGAAATGCCCCTCCTTCTTTGATGTCCTTGCAGATACCGAATATTGTGATGCATGGTGAAGTGAGTGATGCTATTTCATTTATGGATAAGTATGGTATGATGGTGGTTCCACTTTTTTCAGGCAGTGGTATGAGGGTAAAAATTCTGGAAGGTATGGCTTTAGGCAAAGTGATCATTACAACTGAAATGGGTAAAGAAGGTATCCACGCAGAGGATGGTATACACTTACTGGAGGCGTCAGATGTACCTACATTTATTGCTAAAATATCTGATGTAATTGCCGGCAAAATAGATAAAACCAAAATAGCAATAGCCGCCAGAACATTTGTGGAAACAAACTATGACCACGGTATCAATGCTTCAAAATTACTTGAAAAATATAAGAGCCTGAAATCTAACCCATCTTATATTAAAGAACAGCTTCGCAACTAATATAAATTGTCCTACGTTTCTTAATTATTTTTACTGAATATTTGAGCTAATGAATACATATAATTATAGTACAATTTTCATCTTCCTTTGTGTTTTTATGTTCAGTTGCAGAGATAAAAACCAAAAATCTGCAGATAGGCTGCACGTCGCTTTTTCATCAGAAAATAAAGTGATAAAATCAGGAAATAATTGCGATCTTCCTGATTCACTAATGACAGAATGCGCCATACTGGATATCTCAAGGTTAAAGCCAGTAAGTGTCAGCAATTCATTAAATAAAGCAATAACTGATACGCTGGATGTATATATATGCAGCATGATCGGAGAGTGTATCTATCCGGAAAATGCTTTGATTACTTTCGGTCAACATTCTTTGGACTCACTTTCAAAAATATATTTTGATCAGCACAGCAACTTTATAAAAGAATTTCCAGATGCAGCATTCAATAGCTGGTCCATAGAAATATCTGTCGATTCTGTACATCAAAACTCAAAAATCATAACTCTTGCAGTAAATGGTAATACCTATTTGGGAGGAGCACACCCCAATTCCTTTACTTCATATCATAATTTTGATAAATCCAGTGGAAAAACTTTGACTCTAAGTGATATTATCAAAAACAAAAAAGCTTTTCTAACCATCGCTGAAAAAGAATTTAGAAAAAATCAGGAGATTTCAGACCAACAGAACCTGGAAGAAGCCGGGTATTTTTTTGAAAAAGGTATTTATAATCTTCCTACACAATTTGCTATAACTACCGACGGCCTGCTTTTATTTTATAATAATTATGAAGCTGCAGCCTATGCAGTAGGGCAAATCATTTATACTATACCATTTGAAATGATGGTTGGTATCATTGATCTGGATATTATAAAATAACTCAATAAAGCGGAGAGCTTCCCATGCCCATTTTGCACCTAAGGTGATTTAAAGAAACTCTTAATACCCCTAAGCCATATTTTGTACTTCGGGTAAAATTGATAGACGATGCTTCTTCAAAGTATTTGGTGGGACAAGTAACTTCTGCAATATCAAATCCTTTATAAATGATCTGAGATAACATCTCGTTGTCAAATATGAAGTCATCTGAGTTTTTATCATACTTTATCGATTGAAGTACTTCCTTGCTGAACGCTCGGTATCCGGTGTGGTACTCTGATAGTTTGTAGCCTACCAGCAAATTTTGAGTCATAGTTAGAAACCTGTTGGCAATATATTTGTAAAGTGGCATACCGCCTTTAAGAGCCCCTTTTCCGAGTATACGCGAGCCCAGCACTACCGGATATAAATCATCTCCTATTATATTGACCATAGATGGTATCAGCAAGGGAGTATACTGGTAGTCAGGGTGCAGCATGATGACAATATCACCACCAAGTTCCAGGGCTTTATTGTACAATGACTTCTGATTGCCACCGTAGCCCTTGTTTTTTTCATGAATTATAATGTGATGTATGCCGAGATGTTGAGCAAGCTCTGCGGTATTGTCTCTGGATGCATCGTCACAAAGTACAACTTCATCCACCAGATCAAAAGGGATTTCATCATATGTTTTTTTGAGAGTTAATGCTGCATTGTATGCGGGCAGCACTACTACAACTTTTTTGTTTTTGTACATAAGAAAGTATTCCCTTCAGAAAAAATACAAATATAATGATTATTGCACTGGTACGAAATGGCCGTTTTTATTATACACCCATATCAGTAAGATGAAAAACAAAATAATTGTTAGCACTATTTTGCCAAAAATAGATCCTTTTCTTCCGAAATCGCTGTTGCTTGCCATTTTATTATTTTAAAAATTTTAGAACGTAAAATTAATAATAATTTCTAAATTCTTCAGTACTTACCTTTTAAAAAAGTCGTTGTTCTACTTTGCCTATTCTCAATGAACATCAATAAACTCTTTCAGCGATTAACTTACTGGTATATTAATATCAGAAAAAGAGGCCGTTTCATTTATCTTTGCCAAAAAATATATCACTAATGGTGAACTTTGACAACAAAGTACAGAAAAAAGAATGGATTTGGGTTTTACTTATAACTACAATTTTCATATGTCTGCTTTACCACAAAGTAATAAAAGAGCCTAATCAATTTCTTGTTCCCAATGGTGATGGGATGAAAAACTACTATACTTTTATGTATCATATAAAATATGATAGTAGCCTGATGACTTTCGAAGGCATGAATTATCCTTTCGGTGAAAATATTATTTTTACCGACAATCAACCACTGCTTTCAAACACAACAAAGATCATATCAACTATTTTACCTTTTTTTCAATGTTACTTGCCTGCTGTTCATAATCTAAGTCTAATTCTGGGCATTATTTTTGGCGGATTAGGTTTGTTTTTGTGTTTCAGATATTTAAAAGTTGATTTTTATTTTTCAGTAATTTGTACATTAGGTATCATTGCTTTAAACCCTCAGGCAGCCAGAATAAATGCTCATTTTGCTATGTTTTACCCAATCATACCATGGATATTTTATTTGTGGTTACATTTTTGGGAAGGAAATAAAAATTTGTTAATCAGTGCTTTAATCGGTTTAGTAATTACATTAAGTGGATTACTTCATATGTACTATTTTATTACCGGATCCATACTGACATGTCTATCTATTTTTCTGTATTACATCTTTAAATCTCCAAATGGTAAATGGTTGGAAATGATTAAAGTAACTTTGCTTCAAGTAATAATACCATTTACAATTTTAACCTTCTTATCCTCTTTTTTCAATCATAGTTCAGATAGGCCGACTGAGCCTTGGGGGTTTTTCCTATTTCATTCTACATGGGAAGGACTTTTTTTCAGTTATAAACTTCCTCTATTTGAATTTGTAAACAATAATATCACTAAAGTAAGAATTCTCGATGGAGAAGGTAAAAATTATATTGGAATTGCGGCTGTTCTGGTTTCTTTATTTGGGATTTTACAACTATTTTTCAATTTTAAAAAATTTAAAATATTTATTGGATCAGCTAATATAACATCTTATTTACTAGGGATTTTTATTTTAAGTGCTCTTATTTCCTTCGGATACCCATTCACCATCTCTGGCTTAGAATGGTTACTGGATTATACCGGACCTTTCAAACAGTTCAGAAGCATTGGTCGTGTGGGATGGGTCAGTTTTTATGCCATCAATCTGATCAGTGTCCCTTTGATATATCATTGGCTAAAAAATAAAAATGTACATCAGTTGTATTTTTACACTATACCTTTTATCATTTTGCTGGAAGGTGTTTTGTTTTCAAACAAACGTGAGTCATATCAAACCAATCTTGAAGCATACCAATGTGCAACAAAACAAGATCTCCCTATTAATGCAAATGATTATCAGGCAACTCTTCCTGATCCATATTTTCACATTGGTTCAGAGAGTTTTTCCTGGTGGGATCAGGCAGAAAACGTCAATCAAACATTTAAGTTAGGTTATACTTTGCACTTGCCAACTATGGGAGTAAATATGAGCAGGACTTCGTTCAAACAATCACTTTTACTCAATGAATTAATCGATCAACCTACTAAAGTCCCGGAAATCATTGAAATTATCAGAAAAAAAAGTACTAAACCTATATTGGTTATAGAAAGTAAATTACAAATCAATGATAGCAGGGCAAAACTTACACATTGGACCAAATATGCACCCATAGTATTTGAGAATGATGAATTTTTACTCAGAAGGCTTGAATTGGAGATGTTTGAGCAGGTTGTGAAAATATATAATGATTCCATCCGTCAGATGGTAACTGTCCCACCTCCATTCAAAAAAAATCTGGAATTCACTAAAATCAAAGGATCTAATGGTTGGGGATATGAATCATCCATTCAGTTTGACTCTATAATTTCCGGAAAATATATAATCTCATACACTATGGAATGTCCAAATCCAACGTTTGTCTTGAGTACTACAGAAGCATACCAATTTGACAATATTCATGGCACACTCGACTATGTAGGAGAAGGTAACCGGTTCAATTACAAAAAGATAGAAGGACAGAAGTTACTTTTTGAAACACCTGTCAATTTAAAATCAAATGTTGCCAAGTTAGTCGTAAAAGTATCAAAATTCAACCAAAAAGAGAAAGATATACTTCAAATTTCGAATGCACATATTAGGACCGCATTGTGAAGACTATTGTCCTTTTGACTTCATAACAAATCTGCTGCCATCACCAAAATCTTTTACTACATCAAATCTGGATGAGAGTTTATCTTTTTCACCTGATTCAGTGTAATAGAAAAGTGATTTTTGGTCATCATCGATCTTAGTATTATAAGGAGCCATTTCTATAAACTCACTATAACCGTGATCTATATGGTATTTTATAGATGGATAAAAGATCCAATAACAATTTACTTTGACAGGTTTTGGCACCTGGCCTGTTACTACCTGATTTTTGATATAATCTAATACCTCATATGTATTTGTGTCATAATACCATTCATGGATCACCCTTACGTTATATCCCCTAATAAAATGTTGTAACACCAAAGAATTTGTCAATAATAACAAACACAAACCGGCAGTCTTTGAATATTTAAAAATGGCTTCACTCCCTAGACTAAATACAATACTTACTATGGGTATAAAAAACAAGGCAGTTCTGGCATTTAAGAAAGGTATGTCCAAAATGTGAAATTGTGCTAAATTATAAGCTATAATCAGTGCTAAAAGTGAGTAAAAATACATCTGAATTATTTTATCCTTTTTGCGAAAAATAAAAATACCTCCTAAAATTAATATAAAGACAATAAAACCTAGTACAAGGCCATAAATTACCTCTCCGCTAGCACCAAAATAATCAACTCCAGATCGCAAATTTGATATAAGATTTTTGACTGTATCTTCAAAAAAACCACTACTTCCCCAATATACAAATTGTTTTGTTGTTACCATTTTAGTTACCGGGATAATGATCAGCAAACCCAATAAAGAGCTTATCAAAGCTAAAATTGTCATATCCCCGGACAATATTTTTTTGTCTGCTCTGTATGAACGAATGCTACTTTCAATAGCCAATAACATCATCAACGGAATAAAGAAATTAAGTAATGTGAAATTGGCATACACGGCAATAGAAGCCCAAACCGCCGACTTAACCATATCAGATTTTTGACCATCTTGTATCCTTTTAACCAAGTAATAAAGACTTATCATCTGTAAAGAGACACTCATCCCATAACCGCGAGTGACAGCAAAAAAATCTAACAAATAAGGTTGTAAAACAATCAAAAAAACTAAGGTGACTTTCAGCCAGGTGTCTATAAATAAAAGTCTGGAAATCAATACAGTAAAGAAGTAAAATGGTATAAAGAATAAAAAATTATGGAGCCTGTTCGTAAAAAGATGGTCTCCAAACAGTGCTATATTTAATTTTATAAATAGAGTATTTAAAATGTGATTATTGGGGACAGGATCTTTGTACGTCACAATATCCCAAATGGAAGTCTGGCTACAAGCGATAGTATTGTATTCATCATGCGTCAGCGGGACAGTATATGCTTCTTTGGCTACCAGACAAAAAAGAAATACACCTATACTAAAAAACCACTTACTTTCAATATCGAATTTAAGAAAATCCATCTCAATATTTTTAAAAAATGATATACCAATTGCCAAAGATAAACGTGTTTTAATTTCGCCTAAGAGAAAATTTTTTCCACTTCATAAATGACTTCCTGATAATCATCAACGTACCTGTCCCAAAGAACTACAGGCATAATTAAGACCAATACCACAGCAAATCAAAAATATAAAAAATTAATAACGATTCTATTGCCAAAATCAATCTAGCTTTAGGTATTGATTGACAAATCCTATAACCTATACTTCCAAATTAATTTCAAAATACTGAAAACTTCTTTTAATAGAACCGATGCATTAAATTTAGTAAAATCAATATCCTCTCTAAGTTGGACTGAAACAGGTATAATAGACAATGATTTTTTATTAACTGCCATTAGTAATTCCAAATCTATTAGAAATCGGTTCGTTGCACAATCTAACAATATGTCTTTTACTTCTTCATCAAATGCTTTCAACCCACATTGTGTATCATTTACAGGTAGATTGAGTATGATTTTATTCAGCAACCTCAATCCTTTTGACAAAAGTGTGCGCAATAACGATAAATCTTCATAGTAATCACTTTCCCTGTATCCTACCACAATTCCAGTGTGCTTTTGCATAGTTTGATATACATTTTTCATGCTCTCAGTCGAATAAGGAAAGTCTATGTCAGTAAACATATATTTGGACGAATGAGCATGTTTTGCTCCAAATTTTAAAGCAGCCCCTTTGCCTCTATTTATATCATATCCGATAAAGCTAAAATCACTACCAATTTTATCCTTTAAAAAATTTACTCCACTCGAAAAATCACTACTACTGCCATCATTGATCAATATCACATTTACTTTCTTTTTTATAGCAGCACAAAATTCAACAAATCTTGTATAGAAGGGACCTTCCCATCCATCCGATGGATTGTAAGCAGGTATCAGCAATGTAAATTCTTCAGATAACTCCATGTAAGGCATTAGATTGCAAAGGTATTATTTTTACCAAGAATCATTTAGACTCAACGACCAAAATACCAATATTTCATTATTTCAGCCTTATCATTAATCATTTCCCAAGGCACTTAATATTTAAGGGTGTTGTTAAACAAAGAATTATTTTAAAATATAATTGTATCTTTGAAAAATTAACAATTTAGATGATGAGTATGCACATAACTAAAGATTGCCTTTTCTTAAGTTTAATTTTTTATTTTTGAGTCCACTCCGAAAAATCTTTGAAGAAGAGAATGTGAAAAAATCTGATTTCTACTTCGCTGATAATCAAACGTTTCCATTTGCGGATTGGGTAAAA
>JAYTNJ010000415.1:0-4602 GCA_043748345.1 Saprospiraceae bacterium | reverse complement strand
GGGGCAGGCTGAAGCTTTTGGAAAACTCGCTATAAATGTTACATCTTTAATCTTCATATCGGCACTGTTTTTGATATATTATAATAAAGTATTATAGGTTAAATTATAATAATCAATACAATATGTTAGAGTTCAAACTTTTAAAACAACGAAAAAAGTTATTTTCGGGTTAAAAATAAGTTAAACAGTATGCAAAACTAACCAATTTTAAGCCAAAAGTCCGTTTCTCTTATAATAACTTAATAAATTTTTATAACATTAATAATTTCTTAGTCACAGATTAAAAACACCCTTAAAGTCATGAAACAATTAATTTTAACAGGATTCGCATTCTTACTTTATGTAACATCTTATGCACAGTTTGAATTTGGTATCAAAGCCGGATTGAGTTCTTATGATCTTGCAAAAGACGGTATCATCATTACAAACGGAAATCAAAATCTGGAGTGGAACATTAAAAATGCAGGATATGGTCATCATTTTGGCATATATACCAGATTGACAGTGTTTGGTGTTTTTTTGGAGCCTTCATTCCTTTTTAACTCCAATACCGTAAATTATGATATAAAGACATATGGTGAAAAAGGAGTTTTTAACACCCTAAAAAGTGAAAAATATAATAATATGGACATTCCTTTAATCGCAGGCATAAAGCTGGGGGTGCTACGTTTTCAAGGCGGGGTAGTAGGACATTTTTTTATTAATAGTATATCCGACGTAGTAGATATCAAAGGATATGAACAACGATTTAAAAGTGCTACTTACGGATGGCAGGCAGGAACAGGACTGGATTTATGGAAGCTTAGACTGGATCTCATGTTTGAAGGCAATCTTGATAAATTTGGGGATCATATCACTATCGGTGGAAATAGTTATTCATTTGCCAATTCGCCTTCCCGGTTAATGCTTACAATGGGGTATAAATTTTGATGAAGCTGGTAAGGTAGCAGTATTGTTGATCGGAGGGATACCATGAGAGATGTTTAGTATTCAAGTTTTTTCAATGCGGGAGTCTTTACCCAAGCTATTGCTGTAACCAATAATGTCATACATCCGCCGAAAACTACTGAAGGAACAGTTCCTAATATTGATGCAGCCACACCACTTTCAAATTGACCTAATTCGTTACTGCTGTTAATAAAAATAGAACTCACGGATGATACCCTTCCGCGCATAGCATCCGGCACCAATAACTGAAAAACTGTGCCTCTGATAATGACACTTACTCCATCGAACAAACCGCTCACGAGTAATGCTGCAAAACTCAGCCAGTACGACTTCGATAGTGCAAATATGATAATGCACAATCCAAAACCTGCCACAGAATACAAAAGTTTATAGCCTTGCCTTTTGGCCAGAGGGTATTTAGTCAGATACAAAATAGCCAAAAAATTGCCTAAATACGTAGCGGACAACAATAAACCGAATGCCTGAGGTCCAACCTGAAGAATATCTTTTGCAAAAACAGGCAATAATGCCACTGCCCCTCCAAAAAGAACCGCAAACATATCAAGCCCCATAGCCCCGAACAAAGCTTTCTGATCTCTTACAAATCTAAGGCCTTCGAGTACGCTATGCCATGTTCGTGTTTTACCTTTATCATAGCTCACTTCTTTTTCTTTTATATTTCTAAAAATAAATAATGCAATCAGAAGAAAGATAGTGACCACTAAAAATGAAACCGATATTTCCAAAAAACCAATCAACAAACCAGCAAGCGTTGGACCTATTATTGCCGCTATCAACCAGCTCATACTATTGACCGAAGCTGCGTGAACCAATGCTTCCTGCGGTACCAATTGGGCAATAATGGCAGAAAAAGATGGTGACATGTATGCTCTTGCCCAACCCGTAAGACCTACAAGAAAGTAGATAAAATATTCTTTAGTATAACTTAAATTAACAGGCACGAAACTATCAGCAGTCACCAGGCAAAGTAAAACCGTGATGAGTGTATATGCACCCAAGCATTTAAGAATCAACGATCTTTTGGGGCTTGAATCAACTTTTACTCCGGCAGGAAGTGCCAACAATATAGCAGGAATTACTTCGCTTAAGCCAAGAATTCCTAATGCCAGTTTGCTACCTGTGGTTTCATAAAGATACCAACCCAAAAGAACCGGCACCATTTTCATACCAGACGTAAAAATAACCCTAGTGATCAGATAAAGGGTAAACTCTGGATTTATTATCTGGAACTTTCTTAGCAAGAGAAGTGAAGTTAAAATTTCAGGTTTTTCAGATTTTTAAAACTAAGTTCTATACTTTCCAGAGGAGGTATTTTTTTACAACTATCCTGCTCAATAAATATAAGATCACCTCCGGCTATCTTTTTATTTTTGAAAATTTTTCCATAATCTATAATCCCAGTACCGACTTCTGTAAAAGCCCGGTCAGGTGTGTTGTCCATATCCTTAATATGCCATAAAGGGAAACGGCCGGAATTATTTTTCATTATATTGATGGAATCAACATTTGCTTTTGTGGTCCAGTAATGATCAAGTTCAAATTTTACCAAATTTTTGTCTGTTTCTTTCAGTAGAAGATCGTAAGGAATAATACCAGTAATTGGGACAAATTCAAAATCATGATTATGATGGAAAAATGTCAGTCCATACTTTTTTGCAATCTCGGCACTTTTATTGAGCAAATTGGCAAATTTTTTATAATCATCTATAGTTTTTCGTTCTTCGATCGGCATATAACCTACTCCAAGATATTTCTGACCAATAAAAACTGCATCTTCGCATACCGAATCAAAACGATATCTGAGACCCATAGTTTTTTCCCCTTTATTAAATCCGGTATCCACATGACCTGATAACATTTTTAAACCCAGGTCATTGAGTATTTTTCTAAAGTTTTCTTTGGTATTATCATAAAATTTTCCATTTTCATACCCTGTACATTCGACATATTTATACCCAATGTCTGCCACTTTTTTAAGCGTAGAAACAGGATCTTTTTTCATTTCATTTCTTACTGTATACAACTGCAATCCTATTTCAGACAGACTTTCATCATCACTTCCAAAACTATTAAATTCTGATAGAATGACACTACCCAATACCGATAAGCCAACAGTTTCTAAAAATGATCTTCGTTTCAATTTATTTTATTTAAATTTTTTTTAATATTAAATTACCATTCTATCCTGTAACTCAATACAGGTATAAGTCCCAATTGTTTTTGCAAAATTACTTTTTTCAATAACCTGTCATAATATCTGAAGCCATCATTTTCGCGGCTTAGCAGATTTTGAATATCCAGTGACCACCTATGCAATTTTTTGCTCCCCTTTTTTACTGACGTATACACTACTCTGAAATCCAATCTTTGGTATGGCTTAAGACTATGTACAAAAGGAGATCCAACTTCATAAACTGAACCCGTAAAAGATAATGGATCCTGAGTAAGTATCTGCTCACGCTGACCTCCCCGCAGATGGTTTGATATAGAAAATATCAACTCACGTTTCTTTACTTCGGTTGAAATATCTGTTTCATAACTTAGCAAAACACTTGAAGTGTATCCATAATTATATTTACTATCATACCAGACACTGCTATTTGGCTGCTGATACTTTGTGCTAAAAGCACTGGCATTGGCTGTAAAATAAAGTTTACCTTTCCCGTACGAGGCTCTGTTTTCAAGATGGACGTCAACTCCTTTTATAGCGGCTTTAGCAGAGCCAATATAGGTAAAAGATTGGTCTTGAAAAAGCTGATCATACCCAAGGTTGTTGCCGTTCAAAATATTAAAATGACTAAATATATTGTTCAAGTTAAAATTACTGACATCCTTGAGATGATGATAAAATACAGATGACCTGACAAAAAAATCTTTATTTTTATAGTGCAGTCCAAGTTGAAAATTTTTTGATTTTAGCCGAGGGACTTTTAATTCAAGCTTTAGTACCTGTTGATCAGTAAAATTATACTGCGATGCTGATCTGAATGAAAAATCCAGTTTGATTCTATTGATTACATTATAGTTAAGTCCAAATGATGGTTCTGTAGTCCATTCTCCTGAACGGGAGTCGAAAAATAAGCCCATACCAAATTGATAATTAATTTTTTTATTTGGATTCAGATTAATTTGTATATACGGATAAAATAAAATAGTCGATTCAGGATCAACCGCTCTCCCGGTGACAATATCATCTTCTCTCACATTAAACCGGAGACCAGTCTTAAATACATTCTGTTTAATATTCCTACTAAAATAGGTATGCGATGACAGGATAGATTCCTTTTGGTCGTGAAATTGGGTGAAGTTTAATCCGGTAGAGCTTAGGTATGCTATATCAGTACTTTCTCTTCGTTCATTTGATCTTGATGAAAAAATAAGTGTGCTGTTGAGCAAATTGGCTCCTTTTTCATACGTAAATTGAACGCCACCAATACCCAGTTTACTTTTAAAAATTATATTTTGAATATCTTTAAATCTCGTAATACTATCACCCAAAGCCACAGCCTGAAATTCATTGGCACTAGAGCCTAAAGAGGTAAATACTTTTAGGTTTATATGATTACTTCTGAAGATATCTGAATGAAATGTAAAATCCTGATATCCAATTTTTTCATTCCCAAAATTTACACC
>JAYTNJ010000414.1:0-3235 GCA_043748345.1 Saprospiraceae bacterium | reverse complement strand
TAATAGATTTGATGGAAGAAGCGCTTTCAAGTTCTGTAGATTTTTATCATACCAGAAAAGGTGATGAATTCAAATTGATCTATGAAAATAAATATGTAGAAGGTCGTCTTACAGGAATGGGACGACTACTAGCTGCATGTTATATCAATGATAACGGAGCCAATTATTCTATACTTTACAAATCCGAAGATTATGAAGGGTATTTTGATGCTGAAGGAAGGCCTGCCAGAAAAACTTTTTTGAAAGCTCCTGTTAAATTTTCAAGAATTTCATCGAATTACAATTTAAGAAGATTCCATCCCATTAAAGCAAAAACAATTCCGCATTTAGGAACGGATTATGCAGCACCTTATGGTACTGAAATAAGGAGTGTTTCAGATGGAGTGATAACAGCTTCTTCTTATACGGGAGGTAATGGAAATTTTGTAAAAGTAAAACATGATAAAATTTATGAAACACAATATCTCCACATGTCACGCTTTGCAAAAGGTATCAGACCAGGTGTAAGAGTCAGACAAGGTCAGACAATAGGATATGTTGGGTCTACAGGATTAGCTACGGGACCTCATGTATGCTTTAGATTTTGGAAAAATGGAAGACAAGTGAATCACTTAAGAGAAAAACTGCCTCCGCCTCAACCAATGAGTATGAAAGAGCTTCCCAGTTTTTTTGAACAGAGAGATAATATCCTGTTGAGGTTGAATGAAGTTCAGGCTGATAAAATAAGTTTAGCGTCTTCAGGTCGGATTGAAAGGCCCATTCTAAAACCATAATATTAATATCCGTATTAGTATATTTTCATATGTAAATATGTTCATATATATTATACTTTTATTTTCATTAATTTGCAATATTACTGGTTGATTATTTTAAAAAATTAAAAAATACTTTACTAAATTGACGATTTAGTTTACATATAGTTTGGCAATTTAATTTTGAAAATATACCTTTACCATGTTTTTAATAACCAACAGTATTCGTATTTTCTGATCTATCTTTAACTCAAAGATTTATCATATTTAAACAGTTATCCTGAGATGAAGAATTTAAAATACGTATACAACGAGCTCACTTTACAGTATGAAGAACATAAATTTTCCGGAAAAGAAAAATTCAGGAAGAGTTTGTATTTTGTTTCAGCCGTTACTTTTACTTCTGTGATTATGTTTGTCCTTGCTTATCAATATTTTCCAACTCCTAAGGAAAAGGTAATGACCAAAGAAAAAGAACAACTTGAGTTTTATCTAACTCATCTGTCAGATGAATACAAATCATTATCTCAAAAAATAGAATCTCTTCATGAAAAAGATAATGAAATCAACAGGATGATTCTTGGTTCAAAACCTATAGACGATCACATATGGAACGGTGGTATCGGAGGTCATGATAAATATGATTTCCTTGAAAACTTTAAAGAAACCGGGCTTATGATAAAAGCCAACCTGAAAAAAGTAGACGAGTTAAAGCTTAAAATTGATATTCAAAAAAAATCGCTTGACAGCTTATATAAAGTAGCAGTGACCAAAGAGAAAAAACTGGCATCTATCCCATCGATTAAACCCGTAAAAGAAACTGCCCTCAAAAAAGATGTAAAATTTCTTTCAGGTTTTGGTATGAGAATACATCCTATCCATAAGTTGAGAAGATTTCATAAGGGCTTGGATTTTACCGCACCGCAGGGTACTGATATTCAGGCGACAGGCGACGGAAGAGTATTCTCCATAAATAAAACGGGCAGTGGATACGGAAAGCACCTTATGATAGATCATGGTTATGGATTCAAGACATTATATGCACACATGCATACCATCAATATAAAAGAAGGCGCTATTGTAAAGAAAGGGCAAAAAATAGGCCTTGTTGGAAGTACCGGAGCTTCTACAGCTCCTCACTTGCATTATGAAGTCTGGCTAAATGGTGTTGCCATAAATCCTATTGATTATTGTCTGGATGGTCTGACTCCTAAAGAGTATCAAGAGCTTGTGAAAAGAGCTTCAACAGATAATCAGTCTCTCGATTAAAGAGTCTAAATATTAAAAAAAATCAAATTATTGTATTCCTATTATTACATTTTTTTATAAAGAAATGTAATAATAAGAAAAATTTCTTTAGGCCTATCTACTTCTTCAATATCTGGTGTCCATGTATTATATCAATCGATATCGTCAATCGATATTTCAAAAACATTAGCTTTTATCCATTCACTAGTAAACTCACTTACTTGTAGACTTTAAGCCCAATGACACCTACCAGAATCAATAATAAAAAGAATAAATGGTGGACAGAATAATGAACCTTAAAATAAAATATATCTATCAATATAGTACCAACTAAAGCAAGTCCTAGCCAAACTGCAAACGCAGTACCGAGTTCCAGACTCTTTGTGGCAAATGAAAAAAGGACTACATTTCCTAAACCAAATAGAATGTATGATATCAATGGTAAAACGGTATAAAATCCAGCGCTTGAAATAAAGAAGTCAGTCCAGTCTATGGCTTTGATCGCCTTAAAATTTAGGTATTTAAGCGATATCATCCAAAATATTTCCATACAGGAGGCTGCAAGTAAATAAAACCATCCGTTAACTACCATTTTTAGTTGTACTTATATGAGGAAAAAAAGATTGATTTTGGCAAGAAAGACAAGTTTTCACGGGTGTTTGCTCGAAATAAAAGGATGACATTGTTTTCCCGCAATTGGGACATTGTATATCGTTTGGAATTGAAATCTTTTGTGTGTCATTAATATTGTCGTTGCACGTTTCTTTCCCCAAAAAAAATCGTGCTGTATTTTGCCTGAAATTTTGAAATATTTTATACCAAGCAGCAGACTCTACTTTTTGAAAATTAAATCTATGCATGGAGTATATACTTTGAGAAAAAAAATCATTAGGAAAAGCATAGGGTAATCCGAATCCTATAGGTTTAGCTATCGTCCAGTTAAATGGTTTGAGTCCCGGTAAGAATGCTGTTCCAAATATCCAATCAAAAAAAGCAAATTTGGTGGCATAATTGGCATAAAAGACTTCCTGATGGTTTGCATGGTGCCATTGATGCATTTCCGGACCGTTGATAAAATATTGAAGTTTGCCTGTCTTTACATCTATATTTGAGTGAATCCACATACCCCAAATGGCGTCACAAAGCGCTTTTATCGGAACAATAATAGCCGCCGTTTTTACATCCAACAAAAAGAAAATCGGAAGGAATTCAATAGTCTGATTGATAACTATTTC
>JAYTNJ010000413.1:0-3712 GCA_043748345.1 Saprospiraceae bacterium | reverse complement strand
AACAGGGATTAACACCAAGTTGCTTATATTTGATTAGTTATTGAATCGAACTAGAGCAGCTGTAGTCTTTAAAAAGTGTATTGAAAGTTTGAAAAATTTACCAAAGTTCAAAAATGTTATCTATTAATTAGTACAATTTAATCCATAATAGTCATGAAAAAATATTTACTACTCATATTTATTTCCGTTATATTTAATGATAGGGCTGATTGTCAATTGCAAGGCGATGGCTGTGGTTATGTGCCACCAAGCTTACGCAATCCAATTTCAGCAGCATCTTTGGAGAAATTAAAAATGACTCCTTCGGTCATAAAATATAACCTTAACACCGATGTAATATTTGAGGTTTATGTAATAGGAACTGTCTCCAAACTTTCATTAAATATTGATAATAAAGCAAACGATTTTAATGATAGCGGTATAAACGGCGATAAAAAGGCAAATGATAATATTTACAGTTTGAAATACCCGTCTTCTGCCATAATATCAAGACTGAAAGACACAGACGCTTACAGGCCATTTCTTGGGTTTGTTGAAATTTATGAAAATGGTGTAAAAACAGGGCAGTATAGCGTTTTCCCGGGTATAGCGACTCAGGAAATGCCTGCAGTCAATATAATCAGTAAAGGAGCAGGAGTTCAGTCTACAGGTAGAATTATTAATATGGTAGGTCCTAATGGAGATGGTCTAAACTATGCTACTATAGCAAAAAAATTTTATTCTTACTACGGTGACAATTTTGATTTTCTTAACTTCGTTCACGTACCGGGATATATTGGTAACAGATATCATTCAAGTGCAGCAAATATTGTTCAGGGAATAGGACTTCCAACTTTCAATAACATAAGTGATTACGGCAGCAAAGGATTACTGAAAGGAATAAATATATTTCCTATTCTTTCATTATATGATGGAGCTTCGACAGCCTATAGCCATGAAATAGCTCACCAATGGATAAACTTCTTACAAAACACACCATTTAAACCTGGGGTTCCCCATTGGCCTTCATCCAGCACGGCAATAGGTATTATGGGCATCTCAATAGGTGGTGCCGGTGGTGCTGGTGGAAATTTTTTCAAAAAAATAACACCCGCAAATGGTGGTTATACATTATCAAATGATCCGGAACCAGTAGGCTTCAACCCATGGGAACTATATTTAATGGGGCTGGTGCCAAAAGAAGATGTTCAAAATCAGGCTTTAATTTTTAAAAATCAATCTGTCTATCCTTCAGACGGATTTTATCCAAATTCTGATTTTACAACCTATAATATCAATGAAATGATAGCTTCTATGGGCCAAAGAATACCTAACAGTATTCAGAGTCAAAAAAAATTCAGGATTGGAACGATAGTATTATCGGATGAATTGTTAAGCCAAACAGAAATGGCATATATTGATTTTATGACAGCTAGAGCTGAACTTACTTTTATAGTCAATACAGGAGATGGATTTGCTAAGATTAAAGCTAAACCGTTTTTTGTAGCAACTGACGGAAAAGGAAGTTTGAATGTCAATTTAGATAATACTTCATTTTTATCAGATGATCAATCCTTAGGAAGAAAAATAATTACTTATCCGGTTCCATTTGATGATGTCCTACATATAAAATTTGACAGGCCAATAAACAATACTTACAGTGGAATATTGACAGATTTATTTGGACACCAAATCAAAACCTTCACCATACACCAAGATACTGAATCTTTTTCTTTAGAAATTCCTGATAGCAAACCTGGTGTATATATATTGACATTACAGGATGAATTTCATGTAAGAAGTTTTAAATTAGTCAAATAATACTCTTGCTATTTTATATTATTATATCTCAGATACTATAGTGTAAGTATTTCTCTCTGATGAATTACGGCTGATCAGCTCACCCAAAAAACCAGCAATAAACAGCTGAATACCCACTATGACCATCAGTATCCCCAGGTAAAAAGCAGGTCGGTTAGCAATACCAGCAGCATCAAAAATGAGTTTTTCAAGGCTCATCCATACTAGTATACCCAAACCCCCTGAAAAGATAAAAGTACCCATAACCCCAAAAAAGTGCATCGGACGCTTGCCAAATTTGCCCATAAACATAATGGAAGCTAAGTCTAACGGACCGTAAATAAACCTTGATAATCCAAATTTTGTAGTACCATATTTACGAGGCCTATGTTGAACTACCTTCTCCCCTATCTTAGTAAATCCTGCCCATTTAGCAATGACCGGAATGTAACGGTGCATCTCACCATACACCTCTATGCTCTTAACCACTTCTGAGCTGTAAGCTTTTAGGCCACAATTCATATCGTGGAGTTTGACTCCGGACATCCAGCTGGTCACATTATTGTATAGTTTGGTAGGTATGGTTTTAGAAATAGGATCATATCTTTTCTTTTTCCATCCTGAAATGATATCAAATCCTCCTTCTTTTATCATTTCATACAACTCAGGTATTTCATCGGGACTATCCTGAAGATCTGCATCCATAGTAATGATTACTTCACCCCGTGTCTGTTCAAAACCGACATTCAAACCAGCTGACTTTCCGTAATTACGTCTGAATTTAAACCCTCTGACATTTTTATTTTGAGCTTGTAATTTTAAAATCACTTCCCATGAATGGTCTTTACTTCCATCATCAATGAAAATGATTTCATAACTATAACCATTATATTTCATCACTTTTACAATCCAGTCATGGAGCTCCGGAAGTGACTCTGCTTCATTAAAAAGGGGAATGACTAAAGATATATTCAACATGAGGACAATATTAGTATTTGTGAATTACACCACAGGAACATTAGGATCATTTTTTCTGAGTATTGCAGCAATAATTATAGCTATCACAGCTCCCGGAAATAAAAAAGATATGGGTATAGAAAGAGCGATCTGAGCAAGGCCAAAAGGATTAGTATCCTTAATAACAGAAATTTGTTCTTCCAACTTGTCAGGAGAAATACTGACAAGTTCGCCTATCTTCTGCAGTGCTTCTATCTGAGTATTTCTGATGACTTCAATTAAAGAAGGGTCCACAAAATTTACAAGAACAAACAAAAATACCGAAGAAATAAAAGAGCCAAGCACGAAAGTAAGCCAGGCAGCTTTAAATGAGTCGCTCAAAGTTAAGAAACCACCACTATCATTTTTTGTATCACTAACAGATTTTACCATAAAATACACTGTAATAATCATTCCTGCCCAAGATCCCCATGTCATTAAAAAAGCGGGATTTGACAAGTATAAAATCATAGAAAATATAATGGAAGCAACGCCCATCACAAGTCCATACTTTACAAAATGATTTTGCATAGAATACAATTTAGATGTAAAATTAAGATAAATAATGATTTTATTATATATCAGACACATTTCATGCTTAGATTATGGATGTAGGACTAAACCAAATGAACATGAAATCTACATATTATTGATTATAATTTGATAATACAATGTGAAGTCAATAGACTAAATCTAAAATAATACTAGATTTATTTTATATAGATAGTGCTTTTCAAAGCTTATATCGAAATATTCGGTTAAAACCTAAAAACTTACAATGAGGCTGGTCATCCAGGCGAATGACAACTATCATTTTAATATATTTATGATTAATTTTACTGTATAGCTATTTAGGATATAAAAAAAATAAAAACTTGACTTAGCACCAGAGAAAATATTACTTTTACAAAATGTAATCACAATTTTTATGGGATAG
>JAYTNJ010000412.1:0-12530 GCA_043748345.1 Saprospiraceae bacterium | reverse complement strand
ATCTGGCTATTGGTATTTGCCGACTGAGAACCTGATACAAGGTTTTGTCGCTGGCTAAGATCATAAAATCCAGAATTGAGCAGATCAGTGTAGGTAGTGCGTCCTGAGATTTTAAAAGACAAATTATTATTGACAGGTATATCAGCCATAAGACCAGAATTCAGCAAATTAAGATCAAGATTCAATTTAAAAGGCTCAATTGTTTTATTGCTTTCCATTCTGATAAGACCACTTGTTCGTCCTCCGAATTCTACTGGTATATTATTCTTAAATAGGGAAATATCATTAATATACCATGAATTGAAAGCTCCGAATATACCGAAAAAATGATCCGCTTTATATACAGGCATGTCATCAAGGATAAGGAGTGTCGCTTCTTCATTAGCTCCTCTGATTCTGATACTTGATTTTGAGTCATTTATTGCACTTACA
The DNA here is from genome assembly GCA_043748345.1 of Saprospiraceae bacterium. Classification (GTDB taxonomy): domain Bacteria; phylum Bacteroidota; class Bacteroidia; order Chitinophagales; family Saprospiraceae; genus OLB9. Next base: position 12,098 of record JAYTNJ010000412.1, on the reverse strand, counting down.
CCGGGCATTAATTGCAAAGCCCTCATCACATCTTTCTGAAAAACCGAGGACATCATTACTTTCTCTATCATGCTTCTGTCAGTAGATATTGCCTGGCTTTTAGAAAAACTGAGTTTTCTTTTTAATGTATTGATTGTCACAGGTAATACCTTAACTGGATCAGGGCTAATTTTAACCTCCTGAAAAGGGTTTTCAGGATCAATTATTATTTCCTTTTGTAGATAAGCCAGAGAATGAATGGTTAACTTCTGGCCTCTTTTATTTTTTGGTATTTTGATAAAACAGTCACCCGCTTCATCTGTGAAACCATAATATTGGCGACTTTCATCGTAAATAGTAGCATATGAAATCGGTAAATTATCATGGGCATCCTGTAATCTAAAATGCAAGATTATATCCTCAGCCTTTAAAATATCTTTCGATTCCGACCTCACCAGATATGATCTTTTACCTCCGGTGGTGTACTCCAACTGAAATGAATTACATATCTTTTCAAATAAATCGTCTACATTATCCGACACATACACTCTATCTGCTATTGCTTTGTTTTGAGATAAAGTAGGTGAATAAGCAATTAAAACATCATATTCATTTTTAAAGCGTTCAAGAATTTCAGTACACGACTTACCATATTTTACACTAAATGAAAATGTAGCCGGATTTTGGCAATATATGCTAATTGTAAACCCCCAAAGGAATACGAATAAGAAAAATTTTAAAATAATTTTGGGGCCTTTATTTATAATATCCGATAATTTTGGGGAAAATAAAATTATTGTCCGATTTTTAATTATTTAAAAAATTCAACCTTATTGCCATCAATTTTATAACGCAAACCCAAAGGCCATGTGACTGATTTGATAGCCGCATCCAAGTTGCTGTTTCTAAAAAACCCGGTATAAGATATTGTTTGAAGGTCACTAGGCATTGAAACTTTCATGTCAAACTGTCTCTCCAACTCACCAATGACAACTGATAATGGTTGCTCTTCAAAAGTATAAACACCATCGAGCCAGGAAATATTGTTCTTATCCATATTAGTTTCTGGGTCAAATATCAGTTTCCCTTCTAAGAATACAACTCTGTCACCGGCTTTAAGAATGACATCACTAATAGAGTTACTATTTGATTTTACGGCAACCCTTCCTGTTTTGCAGATTACTTCAAAATTATCTTTTCTACATGTAACGCTAAAGCTTGTACCCAATACGGTAACTTCACCTATTTGTGTTTTTACAACAAATTTACTTCCTTTTTCTACTTTAAAAAAAGCAGTACCTTCCAAATTTACTGTCCTTGCTTCTTTCCATGTAGAAGGATTATATCTAACTTTAGATTCCGCATTGATAATGATGTTTGAACCGTCCGGGAGTGATTCAGTCATTTGGTGGGCTACTTTTGTATTAATTTCCTTTTCAGACGAAATACCCATTCTGAACACTACTAAAAGTAAAAAACATGCTGCCACTAGCAAAGCCACAATGCGGAACCTATCAGGAAAAATGGTTCTTACATTATCATTACTTTTTACCATGTCTAACCCTGCTGTAAAAACAATTTTATCCCAAACTTTTTTTTCATTGAAAGTTGAGTCCTCTTTAAACTCCAGTTTCCTGATAAAGGATATTGCAGCGTTTATATCTTCGAAATTATCAGGGTGTTTGTCAATAAAGACTGACCACTGTTCATCATCTTCCTGAAACTCTGATCTAACCCATCGAATAAACGAATCATTTTCGATCAAATCATTTTGAAAATTGTGTAAATCTATATTACTCATATGCAAATTATTCTGTTGTACAATTAATAAAGTATTTCATAACACTTTTGTACTCAATTACTCAAATTAAATTAAAGCAAATAAATCGAAAAAATTAAATATACAAACCCTATGATTCTTTTCAGGTCTATAATTCCCTTTGAAATTAGATTTCTGACAGACTGATAATTAATATCCATGACTTCGCATATCTGTTCATATGACATTTCTTTATAGTATTTCAGGAAAATGGCTTCTCTTTGTCGACTACTAAGCTCTTTGAACGCTTCTTTTAATTTTAGCTGTTTAGCCTGATCATTCTCGTCTTGTACTATAAGGTCTTCAATTGTAAGAGAAAAATATACATCTGTATTTTCCGAATAGTCAAAGGAAGTCACCCTCATAGATTGTTTAACTCTTCTGATTAGTTCTCTTCTCAGGGATACACATAAATATTTTATGATAGAGTCAGTATCGCTTAAGTTTTCTTTTTTTTGCCAGATTGAGACAAACAGATCATGAATTGAATCTTCAATTAGTTCAGTATTATGGGTAAATTTTTTAGCATAATTTGCGAGATTTCCTGCATATAGATCATAGACTTCTTTTAGTGCTTTTTGATCACCTTCTCTAAGTCGTCTCCACAACTTCAAATCATCCATAATATCATATTTTCCACTTAGACAAATTTATAAACCCAAAGTTAAAGCATAATTCCATTAGTAATCTATATATTTGCGGTCAATTTTAAAAATTAAAATTAATAAAATGGTTCTTTCATTTATACTTCAAGCTGCCGGTGGCAGTGTTCTAAGTTGGATTTTTCCCGCCTTAATGCTGGCATTTTTTTATTTCTTTTTTATCAGACCCCAAATCAAAAAACAAAAAGAGCAGTCCGCTTTTTCTACCAGCCTGAAAAAAGGGGATGAAATTGTTACTACAAGTGGTATCATTGGTCAGATTAATAAAATAGAAGATAATGTGGTAACACTGGAACTTGATAGTAAAACTTACATCAGAGTAGTTGCAGGTGCTGTGTCTAAAGAAATGACAGATCAGTATAAAGGGAAACCTAAATAATCGAAATAAAGAAAAGAGTTTTAAAGATTATATAGCGATAACTCCTGAAGCTCTTTTTCGACTACATTGCATATTGTGAAAAGTCAATAGTTATAGATTATTTCTTCATTTTTTGCGTGTATTCTGATAGATGGGTGCTGGCTTTTTTCAACCCTACCTATTATTTTTGACTGTACTCCAAATGATTCAGCAATTATTATAATTTCTTTAGCTACTTCAATATCTGATATATAACATTCCAATCTGTGGCCCATATTGAATACCTGATACATCTCTTCCAAACTGAGGTTTGCTTCATCTTTTATGAGATTGAAAAGAGGAGGTATTTCAAAAAGATCATCTTTAATGATTACAATATTTTTATTGATAAATTTACTTACTTTAGTTTGTCCTCCCCCAGAGCAATGTATTAATCCATTAATTTTATGCCTGAATTTATCCACAATAGGTTTAAGTATTGGCAAATAAGATCTGGTTGGTGAAAGCACTAACTTACCTATTGTTTGTTGCGCTCCATTAATATCAATATGATCAGTCAGATGCTTTTGGCCGGAATATACTACTTCGATGGGGATAAAAGGATTGTATGATTCCGGATACTTAAGGGCATAACTTTTATTAAAAACATCATGTCTTGCAGATGTCAGGCCATTGCTGCCCATACCGCCATTATACTGATCTTCGTAATCAGATTGTCCAAAAGAACTGAAACCAACTATATAATCACCTGGTTTAATATCAATATTTATAACATCAGACCTTTTTATTCTGGCAAAAGTTGTAAAACCGACATCAATCGTCCTGACTATATCACCAACATCAGCTGTCTCCCCTCCTGCAGACGTGACTCCAATCCCATATTTTCTAAGCTTGTTTAAGTAATCCTGCGTATGATTTATAAGAATAGATAATACTTCTCCCGGAATCAGACTTTTATTTCGGCCTATCGTTGAAGACAATACAATATTATCAAGGCAACCTACACATCCCATGTCATCCAGATTCATTACTATCGCATCTTCAACTATTCCTTTCCATACTGAAATATCACCTGTCTCTCTCCAATAAATATATGCAAGGCTTGTTTTAGTACCTGCTGTGTCTGCATGCATAATATTACAATAGGCGTTATCTCCACATACGATATCAGGTATCACTTTACAGAATGCGTTGGGAAACAACCCCTTATCCAGATGCTTAATAGCACTGTGCACTTCATCCTTTGATGCAGAAACGCCTCTCAAATCATATTTCAAATCCTTCTGACTCATAAAAATGATACCTTTAAAGTATATAATGGCAAAATTAATGATTTAGTATCTCAAACCCCTGAGAATAGCCATTATATTTATATGTAAATGGCATAACTTCAATTTACTTTTTCAAAAAAAAATGACAAAACTAAAAAATTCTTCATTAAAGGGTACTTACTTCAACTTTACTATAGAATTTCCAGAACAAATCAAGGCTCACAATTATAAAGTGAGGAGAAGGCTAATTTAGGCATAAAGTTTATGTAATCTGAAAAGGAAGAATTTATTATCCACGACTACTCTTTGATTTGCTCTGAATAGCATAATTTTGGAATTAAATGATTCTGCAGTTGCATTAGTGTTTCGGTTAATAAAGAAGTTTAAAATGATGTCTAGGTTATATTGGACGACATTGGCTACGGAAAAGAACTCTTCTATTTTTTCTTTCCTTACATTGTCCAGCCATTTAATTAACTTTTCTTTGGCTGTCAATAAATCTGTATTTTCATTTATAGGTCTAAAAGCCAAAGTCAAGAAATATGCCTTTTTAAAGTTCGGATTCCTTCCAAATAATATATCTGCTCTTTGCTTTTGATTAGGCGTCCATTGCTTTTCTTTTTTAAGCGAATCGGGGCCAGTAATTGTTTTGGTGTGTCACCGTTGTCAAGAACTTGTGGTTCATATCTTATACCGAGCTGGAGGTTGCAATGTGGTTATTATAAGATTAATATTGATTTTCCAAATTTACATTCTCCAATATTAGATTTACTGATTTATTAAATTAAAGCATAATATTGAAATCATCATAGGCCATTTTTCTTCATGTATTTTGTTATAGATTTGTTCAAAACTTCATCTTCTGTATCCTTACGGCATTTAATATAGCCAGTAACGCCACACCAACATCTGCAAAAACAGCTTCCCACATCGTAGCAAGTCCTCCAGCACCAAGTATAAGCACAATAGCTTTCACACCGAAGGCCAGTGAAATATTCTGCCAAACAATCTTTTTGGTTTGTTTACCAATGTTGATGGCCAAAGGTATTTTACTAGGCATATCATCTTGTATGACAACATCCGCAGTTTCAATAGTTGCATCGCTACCCAATCCACCCATAGCTATCCCTACGTCACTAAGTGCTACCACAGGGGCATCATTGACACCATCACCTACAAAAGCTACGGTTTCGTTTTTAGCTTTGATTTCTTTTACTTTACTGACTTTGTCTTCCGGTAGTAAATCGCCATAAGCATTCGCAATCCCGAGAGACTTGGCTACAAACTGAACTACATTACTTTTATCACCACTAAGCATAGTGGTCTTTACCCCAAGTGCTTTTAATCTGTCTATTGTAAGCTGAGCATCTTCTTTGATAATATCTGCAATGGTAAGATAGCCAACAAATTTTTTATCATAAGCTATGGCAATAACGGTGTAAACAATAGAGCTAGAATCAACTTCATGAGCAATTGCGAACTTGTCCATCAATTTGAAATTGCCAACTAACAGTTCTTTACCATTTACTGTGGCTTTTAGTCCATGTCCGGATATCTCTTCCACATTTTCTGGTTTGATATTGCTTTCCACCATACCTACATAGTTGTGGATGGCAGTAGCAACCGGATGTGTGCTTTGGCTTTCTATGGCATTCACCATTTGTAATATTTCATCTTTGTTGTATGCAGGTTCCAATACTACATCCTGCACTTTAAAAACACCCTCGGTAATGGTACCTGTTTTATCCATTACGACATTTTGAATGTTGGCAATGATATCTAAAAAATTACTTCCTTTGAATAAAATACCATTTTTAGAAGCTGCACCAATACCACCAAAATAGCCTAAAGGTATGCTTATGACCAAGGCACAAGGACAAGATATAACCAGGAAAACCAATGCTCTGTATAGCCACTGACTAAAATCATAATTGTCAACAAAAAAATAGGGAAGGGCAGTGATGAGTACAGCTAAGAGTACTACAATAGGTGTGTATATTTTTGCAAACTTTCTAATGAACAATTCGGTGGGTGCCTTTTGAGCAGTGGCATTTTGCACCATTTCTAAAATTTTGCTCAACTTGCTGTCGGTATAAGCAGTAGTCACTTTTACCTGAGCAACTGTATTTAGATTAATCATTCCAGCCAAAACTGATTCCCCTTTAGTTTTGGTATCGGGTTTGCTTTCGCCTGTCAGTGCTGACGTATTGAATGAAGCACTATCAGACAATAATTCACCATCTAATCCTAACTTTTCTCCTGATTTTAATTGTATTATGTCACCAATGTTGACATTTTTTGCTTTTATTTTCTTAGGTTGATTGTTTTCTAAAATGGTCGCCTCATCCGGTCGTTGGTCGAGCAAAGTTTTGATATTTGCTTTGGCTCTTTTTACAGCCAAAGTCTGAAATACTTCGCCAATGCTGTAAAAAAGCATGACAGCTACACCCTCTGGAAATTCTCCGATAGCAAAAGCCCCAATAGTAGCTATGCTCATCAATAAAAACTCTGAAAATACTTCACCTTTACTTATCGCACCGATGGCATCTTTGAAAACCGGAAAACCAACCGGTGCATATGCCCCCAAATACCAAACTAATCGAACCCAATCAGTAAACCAGGTTTGCGGAATCCAATTATCCAATGCAAGGGCAAAAAATAAAAGAGCGAAGGAAATGATGGGAAGATAAAACATTTTGAAAATACCTGCATTTCCAACGGAATGATCGTGACCGTCATCATCATGTTCGTCATGGCTTGGTTCATCAGTAGCACAACACACAATTTCTTTATGCTCCTTCTTTAATTCTTTATTTGCTACGGCATTTATTTTTTCTTCCTGAGTGCAACAAAGTTGATTACCTTCTGCATCATATATGTGTTTGTGTTCCATAATTATAGTAGTCTTTTTGTTTTGAGTTTATAACTCACATAGTCTTGGGAGTGTTGCTTTTGCAAAAATTCTTCTTCTAATCGTATCTGGATTTGTATGACTATATAGGTTATGATTATTAAAAAAAATGTAAGTGCGTTTGGTACAATAAAAAATAGACCAACTACACTTATAATCATACCCAAAAAAATAGGATTCCTACTGATTGAAAAGACACCATCCGTTACTAATTTGGTTTTATTTTTTTCATCAATGCCAATTCTCCAACTATTACTCATTTGATACTGTGCAATGCTTATCCAAACCAATGCAATATGTATTAAAGCCAATCCTATTATAGCCAGAGTTTTAGTTTGTAAGTAGGAAATCGGTACTAAATAAGAATATATTTTTTCTGAAAATGAAAACGTTAGTACAGCAACAAACAAAAGAACTATCAGCACTTTCATTATAAAACCAATATAATCGTGAGCATTATCATTTTTTCCAAAAGTAATTGGATTGATACCTGTCATTTTATATGTACGATAAGTAGGTATTACAAATGCTACCAGCATGTACAATATTAAATAAATGGGTAGATATATTTTTAATGCCATAATGATTTAAAAATAAGTTGAAAGTCCAAAATTAAAACCAGCAGTATTGCTGGGTGGATTACCTAATACATCAGTTTGTTTCTGAATTCGATAATTTAGTCGTAGTACTGATTGTGAGTTTGGTCGAAAACTCAATGCCGGCATAATACTCCATAGATGATCTCCTATATTTGATCCTGTATCAATAAATTGACCCTTGTTCCAATCAATATATTCCATCCGGACAGCAATGTTGATAACTGCATCTTTCCACCCTGCTATGGTCCTTTTTACCACGGGTTGCACTATATCCAGAAAACCACCAAACTGTCTATTCCCAAATTGCTCCGAATAGGTTTTTGGTACGTCTACATTTACCCAAGCACATTCTGTTGTGATAAAAGTATTGGTTTTAGGTAAGGTAGTATTAAAATCCAATGCAAAAACATGAATACTCCTCTTTTCATCAATGATCAGGCCGTCGTCCTGCCATTTATTATAAATACCTCCCATATACGACAAGCCTATTTCTCCTATTTTATTATGACGTATGGCAACCTTTGTAGTATATAGTGGGGTACCACTTGGCAACTCTTCAAACCTTTCTGTGTTTTTTTTGGCAGCTGGTAAAAATGTTTTGTTTTCAGTATTCTCTATGATAGAATTATCAAATCCACTGGATGCGTAAATTTCATATCCTATCATCCAGTTTTTATTGTACTTCTTACCATAAATTCCAAAACCTGCATTGCTCCATGTAGCAGGCAACATAGCTACCGAAGATAAAGGTCTATCTGTAAACTCCCATTTAGGGCCATCATGATTTTGATTAAAAGCGCCAATTGGATTTATAATCATTCCTCCCCTCAGATTAAACAATTCATTAAATTCCATATCAACAGCTGCAAACTCAATAGCAATTTCTTTATCAGCAGGTTCAAACTCAATCTCACTCAAAAACTTGATCCTTTTTGAAATGGATGAAGCGACAAATAAAGTCATCCTCCGGAATTGAAGCTGATGTCCATCGCTTATACCGTCGGTTCCTATATGTTGCCAATTTGCTTCCACATATCCTCCAAGAGAGACGGGAGCTTTCTTATTGGTTACAAAAGGCCGGTCATAAATGGCGTCCATATTCAATAAATCCTTTTTGGAATGTACAGTTGGATCTTTTAGTAAGGTTGGATCAATCTGGGCTTGAATATGTTGTATCATATATAATAAAAATACACACAAGGTTAATATCTTCTTCATACGGCTTTCAATGAAATTTTTAAAAAATTACCTTCAATTGTGACAGGAAAAGTGCGAAGATTTCTATCTGCTGGCCCATTGGTTACCAGCCCGGAATTGCTGAATTCACTACCATGTGCCGGGCATTGGAGCTTATCACCAAACACCTGAACTTCATTTCCCTGGTGAGTGCATTCAAGCCAAAGCGCATTAAATACATTTTCTTCTATTCTGTACACACAAATGGGAAATTTAAGGGCATCATTGTTTATAATGATGTACTTTTTGTACTCCATTTTATCGTCTGATCCGGATTGAAAATCTGAAAGGGACACCAGAATATCACTATTTTCTATTTTACCGCTGATGGTCTTTGTTACCGTACAACTTTGCATCAATGTTACCATTGCACTTCCGCCCAGGCATGCAAACCCGCAGGCTTTTAAAAAATCTTTTCTATTCATCTTACAACGATTTTAAAAATTGAATGATAGCAGATTTTTCAATCTCCTTCAACTGGTTGAATTTATCTTTGCTTTGTTTAGCTTCCCCTCCATGCATCATGATAGCTTCTTCGATACTTTTTGCCCGGCCATCATGCATCAAAAAATACTGACCACCCTGTGAATTTGGAGATAACCCAAGCCCCCATAACGGCGGTGTACGCCATTCTGAAGTTTTTGCAAATCCTTCTGTATATCCATCATCAAGGTCATTCCCCATATCATGAAGTAACAAATCTGTGTATGGAAATATGGTCTTATTACTCAATGCCGTTACGGGAGAGAAACCCGTTTGCAGTTGAAGTGTATGGCAGCCCGAACAATTGATTTGTGTAAATAATGCTTTACCAGTTTCAAAATTCCCGTTTCCTTTGGATCTTGGTATTGGTGCCTTTAAAGTCTGTAAATAAAAAACAACATCTCTTACCGTTTTGTCACTCACTTCTGGATCAATTGTATGACCACTATATACATCATGTGGAGTAAAGGTGGAAGTAATACCCATATCCTGATTATATGCATTCACCGTTTGGTGAAGTAGATTATACGCTGCTGCTTTTTTGCCAAATCGGTGTATGTATTTTCCATTTTTAACTACGGCATTATTATTGGGTGTTATGAATTCCGGTAAATATCCAAAACTCGGTACACCTGAAATTCCATCACCATTGCTGTCTTCGGGATCCGACATGGAGAGTATATCTTCATCACTCACCAGTTCCAAAAAGCCAAGCCCAGTGTTTGCGGGAGGAGTAAATTTTGATGAAGTAGCACCATTTGGTATGACCTCTGTTTTAAATCCGGGAATAGCTCTGTTTTGTAATTGTGGACCACCCAAGTGCAAATACTTATTGCCGGTACTATCAGTTTGCCCAAATCTCACTAGTGTAGTAAAAGGTGTGCCTTTACCATCACCTGCATGGCAACTTCCGCAGCTTGTTGCTACAAATATTGGTCCCAGTCCAGTCGCAGGAGTAAATATTTCATCATTAAATGCAACGTCTCCTGCTAAAAACTGACGATTTTGTTCATAAGTAAGTCCATTTACTGGACCATCGAGTATGGAATCATCAGCTGGAGCTTCAGGTTCAAATTTACTACAGGATATGATTAAAAAGGTAATGGTAACAATACCAGAAATGAATGTATTTCGATGATTCATTGATTTTGTTTTATAATACAGGAAAATAAAATATGAAAATTTTATATGTTATGAATGAGATGCAACTTATTATGGAAGCACCTCATCCATTTTTAAAATTATCTTTACGCAAACTCTAATCCACAGTATTCATATCATTATCTATTCTGAAAGATATGTTACAGATCACGCCATAAGAAATTATTTTACCATCTTTTACATGCGCTTTGGTATCTTTTACATACACCGAATCTACATTGCGGATGGTTTTTGACACTTCAGTTACCGCATTTTGCATAGCTTCTTCAATACTGTTTGGAGAGCTTGCAATGACTTCAATTACTTTTACGATTGCCATTTTTATTTGATTTAAAATGTTATAAAATATTTATTTGTGAACTTAAACTTTGGATCAAATATCAATCACTATTAATGTTCGTTACCATCACCTTCTTTATGATCGTGACCGTCTCCTTCATGGTGATCATGTCCATCATGATCTGTATGCTCCTTGATGATTAAGTCCATTTTGCATACCGGACAATTGCCCATTTCATGATACGTTTTACCTTTTTCACAATCCATGGGACAAATATAATCTACATGTACTACTTCAGTGGTAGTAGTATCTATTACTGATGACGAACTATCTTGAGCAGTTTTTTTTTCACCACAAGTAACAAAACTTATAGTGGCTAAAATTAAAATAACAAAAAAATACAATGGTTTCATTTTAAAAAATTTATAAGTGATTATTAAAAAATACAAATTTAAATATTTTATCCTAATGAGCATGACCACCACCACCTGATTCTTTTGTCAGATGTGATTGGAGATAAAAGGCTCCTTTTGTTACGATCTTATCTCCATTGTGTACTGATTGTAATAAATTCACCCGAACATAGCCAAGTTGGGACACTCCTGTTTTCACTTCGATTCTGGCAAAAGAAATTTCATCCTTAGGTTGATTTCCTTCCATATTCTCTTTTTCCCATATAAAAATAAATTCACGTCCTTCTGCTTTTATGATGGCATCCACAGGTAATGTACTTACTGGTGACGATCCGAGTTCTATCAAAGCATTGACATACATACCGGGTATCAGTGAGTGATTAAGTGTGACAATATCTGCGTGCACAGCTACTGACTTTGTTTCATTTTCAAAACTTTTTCCTATGTTTTTTATTTTCCCTTTTATCTCCTGATTATTCTGATTAGTAAGAATAAAACGTACATCCTGACCTACTTTGACCTTATAAAGATCTTTTTCGTACACCAGCAGATCCACATGCATTTTGGTATTGTCAAGTAGGGTAAACATAGGTTTGCTGGACTCCGCACTACTTCCTATTTTTACATATACGTCTGATACAAACCCTGAAATGGGGGCATTGACAGAGATTAATGGCGATGTGGATGAGCCTCCCATGGCCAAAATCTGGTCTAAAATAGCTATTTGATCACGGAGATTGGCTATCTTTTTATTTTCCATTTCCAAGTCCGCTGATATTTTTTGAAAGGTTTTTTTAGCATTAATATTTTCATCCGTCAATGTTTTTTGCCGATCATATTCTACATCAAGATATTGTTTATTTGCTTCAGCGTTTTGCAACATTTCATAAATTTTAGCTTTTTCAAGCCGAATTTTGTTGTATTCC
>JAYTNJ010000411.1:0-8223 GCA_043748345.1 Saprospiraceae bacterium | reverse complement strand
CGCTATGATTTTCACCAAAATTAGTGAAAATTATTGAGAGTGAGAAATCTTTAAACAATTGTTTTTATTGATTTTCTCACTCTATTTCAACAATAGCTTACGGATTTAAGGATTACTATGAAAAATGAATATTTTTTGCAGAACAAACCCGGAAACAAAACCTAAGGGTAAGGATATTGCACCTGCAATCAAAATAAGCTTCATAAAATTCAAGGACAATACACTCACTATTTCTGCCACAGATGCGCCCATGACTTTTCTGACACCAATTTCTTTTATGCGCTTTTCAGTACTATAAATAACCATACCTAGTAAGCCCATCACAGCTATAGCCAGAATTATAAGAGCTGCGAGTCCCATTATTTTCATATCTTCAGCTGGGTAAAAACGCTCATACATATCATCTGCAAACCAAGAGCTTACCAAAAAGTCAGTTGGATACATTGTTTTCCAGTTAGCTTGCATCTCGGCCAAAAATGTACCCTGATTAATATTATCTGCAACCTTAACGGACAAAATCTGAAATTGAGAAGGATTATATTGAAATACTACCGGTTCGATTTGAAATTGATAGTTGTAATGGCAAAAGTTTTGAAGAACACCTGAAATGATCACTTCCGAATCATTATTAATAAAAACCGATTTTCCTATTGCTTCTTGTGCTGTACTAAAACGAAGTTTTTCCACAGCTTTTTCATTAACCAAAATAAAGTTTCCTGCAGAGTCTGACAATGATTCAGGAAAATTTTGCCCGGCAACAAATTTTAATTTCATATTTTCAATATAATTATGGTCAGCAGCATAATAGTAAGTAGCCAGATTATCATCTTTTTTCTGTCCTTTGATATAAGTTTCCGTTGTGATGCCTCCAAAAGGAGTGGATGTCAAGCCAATTTTCTCAACACTCTTATTCTTATATAACTCATCTTTAAGCAAACTATAATTCTTGTCCACCATGCTTATATTAAAAATACCTTTTCGATTATAATTTTCATTTTCGGTAGCCATATAATTAAACTGGTTATACATGTGACCTATCCAAAAAATGAATACCATTGATACTATAAATTGTATAACCATCAGGCTTTTACGAAAACTTACTTTCCCAAAACTTGCGGGTGTAAGGTTGCCTTTGAGCACATCTACTGATTGAAACCCAGACAAAATCCATGCGGGCAGCAAACCTGCAAGAAAACCTAATATTAGTGAGAATACCAGAAAAATCAACCATATAGCTATTTGGTTTTCAACTTCCCATGTGATCCAATTGACATGAATCGATTGCTTCATTATTTGTAAAAAGACAAAACCAAGCAGTAAAGAAAATATAGCAATAATTATGGCTTCGCAAACAAACTGCAAAATCAGTTGAGACCTCATTGCACCCATAACCTTTCGTACTCCTACCTCACGGGCACGACTGAGAGATCGAGCAAGAGTGAGATTTGTATAGTTAAACCCAGCTAAAAGCAATATCAATAATGGAATCGAAAAATTAAATGCAATATCTAAGAAGTCGTCTACATATGGATTGTTGCGAAGCTTCTCAGCACTTGGCGAAATATCAGAAATTGCTTGAATGCGAAATTGATGGGATTTTTTTTCAGCTACTAAATAAGGATTTGTTTTTTTTGCGATCTCATCTATTGCCGATTTCAGAGCACTTACATCTGACTTGAATATTGTTTTTACGAAAGTGTGTACTCCATAATTTCCCCACGAAGTAATATTTGGATTGTTTCTATTAAAATTAACATAGGAAGCCATCGACACCATTGCATCACTTCTGAATTGAGTTTGTTTTTTGAACGGTTTCAATACACCTGTAATTTTAAAAACACCAAAAGTTGGGTGTGTTAAAGTCTTTCCAACCGGATCAATTTCATTAAAGAACAATTCTGCCATCTCGTGGCTTAGCACAAGACTGTTTATCTCCGTCGGCAAGGATCCTTTTTCTAATTTGAACCCAAAAATATCAAAAAAATCAGGTTCGACATAAAGTGTGTTTACCTTTAGGGATTTGAGTCTATTGCTCATTTCCCACCCAAAGGTTCGCACTGTTTTGGTAGCCTTTTCAACCACTGGATAGTCTTTATTCAGTGTTTCAGCTAAAGAAAAAGGAGAACTGGCAAAATGATTCTCTATCCCTTCATTGGATTTTTCATCGGTTATAACTCTAAAAATTCTTTCTTCATCGGGATGAAAATTATCAAACTCAAAGCTGCTTTGTAAGTTTAAAAATGAAAGTAGGGCAAAGGGAATAGCCAACGCCAGGCCCACTATATTGATAAATGAAAAAAGCTTATTTTTCCATAAATTTCTAATTGCTATTTTAAAATAATTACGAAGCATTTTTAGGTATTAAATGTTAGGGATTAAGTGTTGGGTCTAAAACCTTTTTTATTCAGACTTCAAACTTTTAACAGGGTTCATCAATGAGGCTTTAACTGCTTGATAGCTGACTGTAAGTATAGAGATTAAAATGGCCAATATTCCCGCCAAAACAAAAACCCACCATTCGATATTGATTCTGAAGGCAAATTCTGCTAACCAATGGTCCATAAAATAATATGCTATCGGGCAGGCTATCAAGATGGCTAGTATTACTAATTTTAGAAAGTCTTTTAAAATCAGACTAATGATACCAAACTCATTTGCTCCCAGTACTTTTCTGATACCAATTTCCTTGATTCTCTGTTCGGTCAAATAGGTGACCAGTCCAAAAAGACCAAGGCAAGCTATCAGAATGGTGAGAAATGCAAAAACCATAGCCACAGTTCCAATCCTTTTTTCTGCCCTATACATTTCATCAAAAGAATCATCCAAAAATCGATATTTGAAAGGCATACCAGGAGCCATTAATTTCCATTTAGATTCGATTTGGCTTACTAAGTCAGATACCCGGTCAGAAGAAATTTTAAAAATCATCCCATTTCGACTATTTTCCAAACGAAAACATAAAGGTCCAATATTCTGTCGCAGGGATTCAAAATTAAAGTTCTTAACCACACCCACTATTGTCAAAGCAATATTTTGATTGCTTGAATTTCCTTCGGATGTGTAAATGGCTTTACCTATCGGATCTGAATAACCCAGCATCTTTGATGTAGTTTCATTTATGATCACTGCACTTGAATCCGAACCAAATTCTTTTGAAAAATTTCGACCTTTAGCCATTTCCATACCTAAGGTAGGAATGTATTCATGATCAATTTTCCAGACTTGCATATTCATACCATTTTTTTCAGTCATGACTGCTTCCTTTGAAAAAGTATTATCGTTTCTGGAAGAATTTGAAACAGGCAAAAACTGTGACTGAGCACCCATTTTCACTCCTGCCAACTGCAAAATTTCATTTTTAAAAGCTTCCCTGTTTTCCTGCAATGATGAAGTACCATCTAGAATAAGTACCTGATCTTTATTGTAACCTATACTTTTGGATTGAATATAATTCAATTGTTGATAGACAATAAATGTACCTATAATGAGCGTAAGAGATACAACAAACTGAAACGTTACAAGAATATTTCTGAGATTACTTTTAGCGACACCTGAATTGATTTTACTCTTAAGTACCTCAATAGGCTTTAGGGAGGATAAAAAAAATGCAGGGTAATAACCAGCTAATAATCCTACCAATAATGGTAAAAGTAATAAAACGGGTAACAAATCTCGGTTGAATAGAGAAGAAAAAGTGAAATCTTTTGAAGAAACATCATTGAAGGTGGGTAAAACAACAACAATCATTAATAACGCTAATCCTGTTGCAATATAGCTTGTAAGTGCGGACTCTGCTAAAAACTGTCCCATAAGTGTTCGTTTTTCTGTTCCCATAACCTTGCGGATGCCTACTTCTTTAGCCCTGCTTGCAGATCTGGCGGTACTCAAATTCATAAAATTAATACAAGCAATCAATAGTAAAAATAAAGCAACAGCTCCAAAAATGTACACATATTGTATATTTCCCATAACTTCAATTTCAAATGACCTATCAGATTTAAGATGTATATCTTTCATAGGTATTAGGCTATATTTCAAATCATTTCCGGAATTCCTGAAATCATCCATAGTTTTAATTTCCATAAACTGCTTGGCTTGAGGTAAAATATAACGGTCAATCACTCCATCGAAATTTTTGTTAAATGATTTGTAATCAGTCCCCTCAGATAATCTTATATAAGTATAGAAGTTGTGACTTAAGAAATTTCCAAATCCATAATTAACGTTATCCATCGAAAGTAAGATGTCAAAATGGAAATGCGTGTTGGCAGGAAGATCAGCAAATACCGCAGTTATATTGTATAAAGATTTTCTTGTGACACCTATCTCAAGTGTTTTACCTACTACTTGAATGGAATTAAAGTATTTTTTTGCTAATGACTCACTTATAACTGCAGTATTTGGTTCATCCAATGCATTCTTACTATTTCCTTCCAAAACGGGAATAGAAAACATATCAAAAAAAGTAGAATCAGCATACGCAATCCTGTTTTCTACGACATATTCAGATCCCATTTTGACAAAGTCACCGCCCTCATTTGTATATAGTCTCGTATACTGTTCTACTTGAGGATAATCCTTTTTTAAGACCGCTCCCATAGGATCAGCACTTTGAGACATTTTCATGGACGTACCACCAAAATTTATATCTGAGTTTATGCGATAGATTCTGTCGGCATTTTTGAAATGATTGTCATAACTTAACTCATCGGAAATATAAAGTGAAATCAATATAAAAGAGCAAAGCCCGATAGCCAGACCAAAAATATTGATCATGCTGAAAAATTTATTTTTTATCAGACTTCTCCACGCTATTTTAAAATAATTACTGATCATGGTTTTAAATGTTAGGTTATAGGTAAAAAGCAATAGGATTTAGGTATGGGCATTAAGTCTTAGGTGTAAACAGTAAGTTCAAAACCTTTTGCCTTCAACTTAAATCTTTCTTACACGTGAAAATTTTCCGTCACTATCTTACCATCAAAAAGATTGATAATCCTGTGTGAAAAACCGGCATCATAAGGGGAGTGCGTCACCATAGCTATGGTTGTGCCTTCGTTATTGAGTTCTTGAAGGAGTTTCATCACATCTTCTCCATTGGCAGAGTCAAGATTACCTGTAGGCTCATCAGCAAGTATCAATTTAGGTCTTGCCACTACGGCTCTAGCAATCGCAACACGTTGTTGCTGTCCCCCGGATAGTTGCTGAGGAAAGTGATTGCGACGATGCATCATGTTCATACGTTCGAGTGCTGCTTCTACCTTTATTTTACGTTCTGCGGCAGGAGTTTTGAGATATAGAAGGGGCAATTCTACATTTTCGAATACCGATAATTCATCGATAAGATTGAACGACTGGAATACAAATCCGATGTTGCCCTTACGATGTTGGGCTCTTTGTCTCTCACTCATGGTGGCGACTTCTGTGCCATAAAAATTGTAAGATCCCTCGCTCGGGTTATCAAGCAATCCTAAGATGTTTAGCAACGTGGATTTGCCGCATCCTGAAGGTCCCATAATAGCGACAAATTCACCATCTTTGATTTCAAGATTAATGCCATTTAGGGCTGTTGTTTCTACTTCTTCGGTAGAGAATATTTTTTGAAGATTTTGTGTGTGGATCATTTTTTATATGCTTATTTGTTTATTTTCTAATTCGCTGACCTGAACGACTACCGTGTTGTGTTCAGAAGGGACTGTTGAATAATTTATTTCAGCTCCAACACTTCCTTATCCCCATAATTGCTGTAAGAACTGGTGATGACCTTTTCTCCGGCAGTCAATCCGTCCAGAACTTCGTAGTAATTTGGATTTTTGCGCCCAAGTGAAATTTTTCTTTTTGACGCTCGTTTACTGTCACCTTCAACCACATACACCCAATTGCCACCCGTGTCAGAGAAAAAACCTCCGACGGCAAGCAACCTGGCTTTCTGAGATTGACCCAGTTCAAGTCTGACTGGAGACGATTGTCCTCTGCGGATTCCATCGGGTGCATTTTTCACAAAAGTCATATCGACGGCAAATCGACCGTTGTTAACTTCCGGATATACTTTGATGATTTCCATCTCGTATTTGCCACTATTAAACTCAAAGCTTGCTTTCAAGCCTGTGAATATTCGTGATATATAATGCTCATCTATATCAGCGCGCAATTTGAAACCATTCATATCATCGATCTGACCGATATTTTGGCCCTGATTGATATTGGATCCGATTTCCACATTGATGGAAGATAATAGTCCGGTAACCGGAGCTTTTACCACTAGGTTTTCGAGTGTTTGCCTCCAAAGATCTACGTTTTTTTGAGTTCTGATCAGTGTGCCCTCCAGTTGCTTGATCTGCAATTCTGCATTCTCCTGCTGATATTTTTGAGATTCTATTTCGATTTGTCTTTGTTTGACCAATCGTTCGAAGTCTCTTCTGGACTTCTGGTAGTCCATATCTGAAATCATATTTGTTTTTAGAAGTTTTTCATTTCGTTCAAAATTATCCTTGGCTTGAGCCATTTGAAAATCCAGGTCGCTTAATGTCTTCTGAAGATTAAATCTTTCTACTTTAAGCCTTTGTCTTGTATTCTGAAGATCATTGACCAATCTGCTCGCTTCTGTCTCCGATTGAAGAAAATTGAGTTTAAGTTGCTGATTTTCGAGACGCAAGATAATATCGCCATTCTTCACCATACTTCCTCCTTCTACAAGCTTTTGGGTCACATATCCGCCTACGATAGCATCGAGTTGTATCGTCTTTAAAGGTTGTACGACACCTTGCACTATGATGTACTCATCAAAATTTCCTTCGGTGACTTCCGATACGGTTAGTTTTTCGGCATCTACGTTGAGTTTAGACCTTTTGTCAGCAAAGGCAAACTGCCAGATTACAAAACTCAAAAAAATAGCCCCCAGAGCAATTAATATGATTCGTTGTTTGTTCCAAAACTTCTTTGGTATTGCTTTATCCATGTCTGTAATCCATATATTATGCTATTACTATTGCTATGAGTGTGCCAAATATTTAATTAATTGACAATCAATATCATAATGAAATTAAACAAAGAATGTTTGTCCGATAATGGACGATTGTGTACGGAAAAAATCAGTTATTCTAATGGGTAATATTATGGGAATATAACCATAAACCTACTTCCAGGATTTTTATCATCGATATGCTCCAACATTCCCCCATGTATCTGCATAATCTGTCTCGATAAGCTCAATCCGATTCCAGTGCCTGAAGCCTTGGTGGTATAAAATGGAACAAATATTTTTTCAATTTCAGTCGAATTTATTCCTACACCATTATCACTTACTACAATAGTTTTGTTTTGTTCTTTCAAGTACGCTGTTACAGTTATGATCGGGGTATTCAATCCAATTGTTGCTTCCCGGGCATTTTTTATGATATTTATAAGGACCTGTTCAATTTGATCAGTATCACAAAGTATGGTAAAATCATTATTTACATTAAATGATATTAAATTTCCCTCCTTACTTTCAAAAAGTGAGCTTACTTCCCTAAACAAATCGGAAACATTAATCTCCTTCATATTTGGTAATGGAATATTGGTAAATTCTCTGTAAGCGTTTACAAAATTCATAATTCCTTTGCTTCGGTTGATGACCGTCGAAATCGCTTTTTTAAGATCATTTACACCTGCAAGATGTTTTGAATCGTTAACACCTTCTAAGTCAATATCAATTATATCTCGCATGGTTTCTGACAAAGACACAATAGGAGTTACTGTATTCATGATTTCATGCCGCAATACTTTTGTAAGGTTTTGCCATGCTTCTAGTTCTCTTGCCTGAAGCTCAGAACGTATGTTATGTAATGCGATTAACCTTATTTTCCTATCACGCAACATGATATCTTTGACACTTAGGGAAAATTCATTATTATTTATTTTGAGCAGCTTTGACTCTCCGGTTACCATAGATATCATAAGATCATATATCTCCGGATGGTGCGTTTTAATGGAAGAAATATGAGAAAGTTTGTATATAGAAAGTAGCTTATTGGCAGCTTGATTTACAATTTCTACTTTGCCTTCAGTATTGTAAGACATGATACCGACATTGATCTGCTGTATTATAGCCTGTATAAACTGCAGCGTTGCTTCCCTTTCAGCCCTCACCTGATTAAAACTCTTTATCACTGCATTGAGACTATTATTCAACTCTTCAAAAGTCTTTCCTTTTGCGTTATCGGCCCTGAAAGTGATAGCAAA
>JAYTNJ010000410.1:0-1505 GCA_043748345.1 Saprospiraceae bacterium | reverse complement strand
TGATCAATTTTGGTGAGGTAAAATATTTAAAGAATAATGCAAAGGCAAATATTAAATATCAAAACACAAATCTCATCCCCTTCTCTTTCAAGAGAGGGGGCAGGGGGTGAGTAAAAAGCAAAGAACAAATCAAAGAATAAAAAACAAAACACAAGGTCAAAACATCAAACCACAAATCTTATTCCCCTCTCTCTTGAGAGAGGGGTTAGGGGTGAGTAAAAAGAAACGCATCATGAAACACCAAATATTATTAACCACCATCATCTCATTTCTTTTCATCATGTACCTCTCAGCTCAGTATTACAAACCACTCTGGACCATTAAGACAGAGCGTGACACAGTCACCAATACTAAAAAGGAATGGACCACCCAAGTTACTCTGGGACTCAATGCCAGCTATACCAACAATATCAATGTGCCTGGCGGAACAAGTGAAAATGGACTTTCAGGTTCATCCACCATTGACATGTATTTAAAAAAACCGGAAGGTAAATTTTTATGCGCCAATGAATTTCATTATCAGGTTTCTTTCTTTCGGGCCGGACAGAAAGGTGCGTCTGTCATTAAATCATTTGACAATATGACTTCGCTGCATGATTGGTCAGTGCGCAATGCGTCCGGCGATAAATGGAATCTGAATTTTATCGCTAAAATAAGCACACCTCTCATCAGATCCTGGAAAGGTGGTCTACTTACTCAACCGGAATTAAAGCCGGGTGGTGCCGTCGAAAAACCCGGTAATCCTTATGACATATCTTTTGCACCAGGATTTAAATATATTATTGGTAAACGATTAAATATTTCTCTTTCGCCGTATGCTTTACGGTTTTATGGGGTGACAGACCAACCCATTGCAGATCAGGCTATATACGATACTGGTGGTATAGACGAAAAAACCGGACGATATTCAAAATCCCGGACAGAAAAAAAGGGTGCAGAACTGAACATCTGGTGGGATTGGAATTACAAAGAAAAGTTCATCTTTGAATACAGATTTTCTGCTTCTTCAAAATACACTGACAAGCTATTTAAGGAAGGACTGTTCAATGGTTTTTTTACAACCCGCATAAAACTAATTTCCAATCTTTATTTAACCCATCGTGGAATTCTGAACGGAATTATAGAACAAAAACCTAACAAACCGGAGTGGAGACAAACGATATTATTGTCGTATACTGTTGCATTATAACATTTGAAATAATTAAACAAGCGTCTGCTCGCAGTGATTAGCTCAATCTAAATATTTAATCGTAATATCCATTCCAGGGTTATAAATCTGTATCAAAAACCAAAATTTTAATAATTGCTTCTTTGAAAATAATTATATTACATTCATTCAGAATTTACTGAACAAAGAAGATACAAAGCATAGTCAAAAATAACATTGTTCAAATCAGAAAAACAAATTTTTTTTTCTTTACTTTTGTCGCATTATTATACTGATAAAGCCTTTTATTCAAAGGAATTCTTAATAGGTAAAAAATGCAGGTAAAAGAAATATTTCA
>JAYTNJ010000409.1:0-8758 GCA_043748345.1 Saprospiraceae bacterium | reverse complement strand
TTTGACTTAATTTAATTTATATTTGTGTCATATTTACTTATTATATAATTTAATTAGTCAATTTAACTAATATAAATGGAAGTGCCCCAAATTCATATTGATCACTACGATCTTGAAATATTAAAAATTATGGAAATGGACGGTCGTGTGCCTTTTTCAACAATAGCTTCAGAAATAGGCATATCTAATAGTATGGTACACCAAAGAGTATCAAAACTAACTGAACATGGCGTACTCAAAGGGGTGAGACCTATCCTTGACGAAAAAAAACTTGGGTATGACTGGGCCTCCTTCACTGGTCTCACACTCGACAAAGATCACAACTCCGAGCGAATTATAGATGCTCTTAAAGACATTCCAGAAATAACAGAATGCTATTACATAACAGGTGCGTACACCTTATTTATACGTATAAGTGCTCGCAATCACGAACATATGAGAAAAATTCTCTACGAAAAAATAGACAGCATACCTGGTATCTCCAAAACTGATTCATTTATGGAGTTGGGTTGTGCCTTCAGAAGAAATATTGTTTTATGATGAATTTTAATAAACATATCACAAAGTTATATAACCGGGCTATTTTAGTGTAGATATATTTATACCATTATATTTTATTCTTTCGTAGTCCAAAATACAATAAATTGATTTGCATCCTTACCTATATTACACCAGGAGTAAATAAAAAAATACATTTCTTCCAAGTGCCGCCATATCCGTATGATAAAGTGGATCAACCTTGTCCTCCAAATTGTAATCACGATCCAATTAACTAGAATATGATTCTCTTAGAATACATATTATCAAGATGAATTTCGTCCCAACTTATTATTATATTTGCTATATTTTTAAGATTGGTATACCACTTTCATATCAAAAGAAATGGAATTATTACTTTATTGTCAAAAGGTCTGTTATATAAGTAAATTGCAGATAAATTATATAACTACCGGCACTGTCAAACAAAATGTACATAAAATATATGAAAAGCTACAGGTAAGCAACAAGACAGAAGCTATAATAACATTTAACAGTAATGGAGGGCACTAGGAATCCTAAATACAATATATCTTTACGTCTATAAAAATAAAGCCTTGAAGATTCTACTTATTACCCCTCCTTTTACTCAGCTCAACACATCATATCCTGCCACTTCATACCTCAAGGGGTATCTAAATACATTAGGTGTTGAATCTTTTCAAGTAGATCTAAGTCTTGAAGTAATTTTGAACATATTCTCATCAGATGGGCTAGCAAATATATTCAACCAAATAGAAACACATGAATATGAGCTGACTGAAAATGCATTCAGAGTATTCAGCCAAAGAAAAAGGTACATACATACTATAGATCACGTGATATCTTTTCTACAAAATAAAAATCAAACACTTGCTCACACGATTTGTAGCGGTGGATTTCTCCCTGAAGCCGGCAGATTTCAGAAAGATGAAGAATTATTGTGGGCATTTGGTACAATGGGTAGCCACGATAAGGCCCGTCATCAGGCAACACTGTACCTTGAAGATCTGGGTGATCTTATTACTGAAATTATAGATCCATATTTTGGATTTAGCAGGTACGCTGAGAAAATCGCCCGAACAGCCACACACTTTGATGACATCTATATGGCACTTAATCAGAAAAGTAGCCATATCAGCGGAATTATGACAAAAATTCTTGATAAATATCTGCATGATTATCAACCTACATTAGTTTGTATTACCATTCCATTCCCTGGCAACGTTTTTTCAGCATTTAAATGTGCTCAATATATAAAACAATATAATCGTGATATATCAGTATCATTTGGTGGAGGATATGCTAATACAGAGTTAAGAAGTATTTATGATAAGCGGGTTTTCGAGTTTACTGATTATATAACACTGGATGATGGAGAAGCTCCATTACATCATCTGATCCAATTTCTACAAGGAAAAAGACTAAAGTCTCAGCTAAAAAGAACATTTTGCTTAGAAAATGGTGTGGTAAATTACATCAACGGATCCAAAGAGTTTGACATAGCCCAAAAAGATGTGGGTACCCCGGACTATTCTGATCTTCTATTGGATAAATATCTGTCTGTCATCGAAATAGTCAACCCAATGCATCGATTATGGAGTGACGGAAGGTGGAATAAGTTGACACTTGCTCACGGTTGCTACTGGGGGAAGTGTTCCTTTTGTGATATCACTCTGGACTATATAAAACGCTATGAGCCAATAACTGCTGGCATTTTGTGTGACAGATTAGAAACAATAATGACCCAAACAAAACAAAATGGTTTTCATTTTGTGGACGAGGCAGCACCTCCTGCCCTAATGCGTGACTTGGCCATTGAAATCATAAAGAGAAATCTAACGGTTGTTTGGTGGACAAATATCAGATTTGAAAAGAGCTTTACTTCTGATCTTTGCAGACTTCTCAGAGCCTCTGGCTGCATTGCCATATCAGGAGGTTTGGAAGTCGCTTCAGACAGATTACTGACCAAAATGAAAAAAGGTGTTACTGTAGCCCAGGTTGCAAGAGTAGCTAATAATTTCACAAGATCCGGAATAATGGTGCACGCATACCTGATGTATGGTTTTCCTACTCAAACAGCTCAAGAAACAGTAGATAGTCTCGAAATGGTAAGGCAAATGTTTGCTTCAGGTGTGATTCAGTCAGGCTTTTGGCATCAATTTGCGATGACAGCTCATAGTCCGGTGGGCCTGGCACCGGATGATTACGGAGTCTCACACTCAGGCCCTGTTTTTGGCGGATTTGCTGACAATGATTTTTTTCATGAAGACCCTACGGGAGCCGAACATGAGAAATTCACAGATGGGTTAAAACATACCATTTATAATTATATGCAAGGTTCGGGATTTGAAGTACCATTATCTTATTGGTTTGATTTTAAGATACCTGAAACTTTAATAACAGAAGGATATATAGAGTCATGTCTTGAGAAACAAAGTGAAGATAGTATAAAGGACCATGATAGACTCATCTGGATAGGTGGTGATGCGGTAGAAATGATCATTTCAAAAATAAGAGATGAAAACGATATAAAAAAGAAAATAGAATATGCAGAAATAATATTTTCAGGCCTAAAAGAAAACTATTCTTTGTTTTTGGAGAAAAAAACATCAGAATGGCTGATTGCTCAACTTGAACAAGCCTCGCCCAAAAACCCACAAAAATTTACTGCCGCAAAGATGTCTGAAAGTTATGAATTTGAAGGCATCGGTTTGTTCTCCGATTTTTACCGGTCAGAAAATTTTCGATTGCTGCAAGAAAGAGGCTTGCTGTTAGTATAAATATTGCTTAATAAAAAGATTACCTGATTAAAGTAACATCCCCCTGGTATCTCCAAACTGTACCATCAGATAGTACCAATTCAGCCAGAATTATAAACACCCCAGGTTGCACATCTTTACCGTTAAATGTGCCATCCCAGCCAGATGAAGGATCTCCTGGAGCGAGTCCCTCACCTGAGAATACATTCTCAGCCCATCTGTTAAATATTTTAATATAATTAATTTTTTCTATACCTCTTGTTTGGGGAATGTAAAACAGCTGATTATTACCAGAGGATTTCGGAGCAAAAACATTTGGAATTGCATTTTCAATATCATTCACTACCCTTATCAGAACTGAAGCAGATTTTCTACAAAACCCATCAATTGAATATTCCAGATTATAAATTGTATTTACAAATGGCCTTACCCATAGATCGGGACAACCCTCACATATCACCGTATCTCGTTTAGTCCAAATCAAGGTGGCTAATCCAGAAGGATCATTATTGAATTTTGGTTTCAAAATCAAAGAATCACCAAACATAATCCTGATTTCTTTATCAATCTGCAAGGATAAATCCAGACCTTTTTTAATTTCAATTTGACGGGAAACTTTACACCCGAGGCTATCTGAAATAACCACAGAATATATTCCTGGTGACAGATTAAAAAATTCTGTTTGGGTTCCCTTTTTAACCCCATTAAACTCTATCTGATAAGGAGCAGTTCCATTAAATGACGCCAATCTAATGACTCCATTGTTGACTTCATTACAGATTGGAGATATGTTGTCATACTCAAAATCTGTAAACTCTGGTGGGGTAACATTGACTGTAATGTCTTCAGTTGTTTTACAGCCATTTAAATGATTTTTAACTTCAAAGGTATAAGTCCCTGGTTTGTCTATATGGACAATATAATCGCTTACTGAAGCAGAAATATTCCCATTAACCGTTACCCAAGAAGTCTGAAATGGCCTCCCGGATGAAGATGCAGAAGCGTCTAAAATTACTTTTTTACTTTCACATTCAAACTGTCCAAATATAGCTATGGAAACATCCGGACCAATGGTATCTGCCATAATTAAAAATTCAACTGTATCTTTACACCCATTCAAATTGAAAACCCTAAGTTGAAATAATCCATCTTCTTTTGTAGTAACTTTATCTGAAAAGTATAGTATTCCTGAAGGACTTTCCCATTCAAAAGAAATACCCGCTTCGTTGCCCTTCGCTGTTAAGGATGCGGTGCTTTTCAAACAACTGATCGTATCTGTAGTAAATGTATATTTTGGAGGAGAATTATCTAATTTCACTTCAAATTTTCTTATTACACTCGCACAGCCGTTAAGCCCTGTCACTTGCACAGAATAGTTGCCTTTTTGGTTCGCAAGAGGAAAAGCTGAATTTATGATATCTCCTGAAGGAAAAATCCACTTATATTTGTCAATAATTTTGTCAGATATGACTTCGAGTTTGATCGCAGTAGTATCACATGGTAAAAAGAATGAATCCTTGATGGAAATTTGAGGTTTTGAGATATCTTGAGTTACATTTATTTGACCCGTACTTGTACAACCGTTTACGCCTGTGACAGTCACTTTGTACAGACCAGGTGTGAATACTTTTGGCTGTCTAAGATCGCTTTCAAAATTATCTGGTCCAATCCAGGAGTAACTTATAAATTCAGTGCTTGAATTAACACCAATATTTATCTTTGCATCATCACAGGTTAACGTATCAGTAAATGTATCAAACTCAGGTTTTTGATCACCTTTCATAATATTAAATTCAGAAATAGATACGCAGAAATTTTCACCTGTCACTTTTAGAAAATACTTCCCTCCTTGAGTTATCTTTAAAAGGCTATCCGTTTTAACATCTATAACATCCGGCCCATTCCATAAAAATTCAATTCCTTTGCGATCCAATACCACTCCAATATCTATCGAACGATTATTACAATCTAGAGTATCTGAAATCTGATTAAGGATAACAGGATTAGTTATATCTTTTGATACTATCACCATTCCTTTAGATGTACATTTTTCTGAATTTGTTAGCTTGAACTTATACTCCCCGTCAAATGAAGTATTAAATACTAATATATTATCAGGAATGTTAGTGGGATTTGAGTTATTTTCCCATTGGATATTATTACCAGCAGTGACAGGAAATATTGTTACAGAAGACAGTAAATTTTTACAATTGATGATAGTCGCTTGGGCATTAAATTCTGGAAAATTTCTCTTTTCAAATACCTCAATGGTATCTCTTGAAATACAATTGTTTACCCCTTTAACTTCAGCAGTATATTGACCTGGTTCATTAACTAGTAGGGATGAACCTATATATTTTGAAGGTAACCATGACACTATTTCCAAGCCAGCCGGAAGATTTGTCTTCAATAATACCGCCGTTGTAATGCAAGTAATAGTGTCGGGTATTAAAATACTAAACTCAGGTGTTAATGTATCATATTTAATACTAAAAGTGATCTGAGATTTACACCCATTGGACGCTACACCTTCCAATGTATACTGCCCTCCCTTATAGACAAATACTTCATTTCCGGCTTTGATAAAATTTTCAGGTCCTTTTAATGTATAATTTATATTTATTACACTAGATGAAGCAATAATTAATGTTGAATCCTGGAAACACATGATAGGGCTGTAAGAGGCTTTTATTATTGGTATTGTGTCATTCCTTATTATTTCAATACTACCATTAGTAACACAGTTCTTGTCATTGACCAGAAAATATGTATAAATCCCTGTATTTCTGACAAAAGGAGATTTAACGTTTGTTGATAAATCTGGTCCGGTATATAAGATGGATTTAACATCTTGATTAGTCAAAATGAGTTGGACGCTATCTTTTAAACAGCTGAGTGCTTCATAAATGATATCAGGTGTTGTGTAAATCCTGTCGTCAACAATACTAAATTGCCTTTCGGTGGTACATCCTGATATCGGATTTGTGATCGTGACAAAATACACTCCGGGTTGATTCAATTCAGGCTCCCCTATATTATTGGATAGCAACCCCGGACCTGACCATTTATATAAATAAGTACCGTTCTGATTTAATATTTTAATCTTGATAGTATCTTTTCCGCATTTGATAGAATCCACTTTAAAATTCACCTGAGGTATATCCGGTGAATTTTTTATGGATATGGTTTGAGTCCCGACACACCCATTGAAAGATGTAAACCTTGCAATATATACTCCGGCTAGTCCCACTCTAGGCTCTTGTTTATCAGAAACAAAAGCTAGCGGACCTGACCATGAGATACTTGATAAGGGGCGATCAGATGTGACCCGCAAAAAAACAGAATCAATGATACATGACAAATCATCAGCAGTAATAACAATATTTGGTACATCTGTGTCTTTGTCTAATTCAAAGATGCCAACTGATTTGCAACCATTTTTCGATGCCGTTATTTCCAACGAATATTGTCCGCTTTGCTGAATGCCCGGTGTTGGAGACAATGATATAAATCCTGAACCTGTCCACCTGTAGGATGCGATTTCCTGATCTGACATCACTTTAGGATTGATGGAAGGCTCATTGCAATTTATAGTTTGTGATTCAATACTTATGGAAGGTTTAGTTTTATCTTCATCAACATCAACTGTATAAATTTTTTTACACCCATTCTTTACATTTGAAATTGTGACTATGTACGACCCTTTAGCACCAACTTTAGGCTCTTTTACTCTTAAATAATTCTGGCCTACATTTGACCAAGCATAGGTATAACTATCTTGAGGTACATTATGGTTGACTTTTATAAAAACAGAATCTATGGAACAAGTGAGCTTTTCAGAAGAAAATTCAGGATCAATGAATGATTTGTTTTGCACTACAAAAATAGAATCTGTTGCTAAGCATCCATTCTGACCTTTTATAGTCAGGATATAAAATCCTGGTGCTGTAACTTTTGCCCCTGATGGTGTTACAATCAGAGGGTTTCCTTCTTTTGATATCCATGTCTTTTCAGCAACAGGTTTAGAAATTGTATGAAATATGTTAATTGTTTCATTTATACATGTTAATGTATCTGATTTCAAATTGATTTCAGCAAAACTATTATCCCTGAAAATAACCTTAGACAATGAATCTTTGCATGAATATTGAGAAGTAGAAGCTGACAAAACCAGTTTATAATTGCCCTCTTTCAGTACATTGACTTTTGAAGATAAAATATCTCCTTGTATCTTCCCATCCTGTGTGGACCAAAAATATTGGATCCCCGCTTGAGTCGATCCAATATTTTTTCCTTCCAATTGAATTGGGTTACCGGAACAATTTACGGAGTCAGCGGAAGAAGTTATATTTGCCTTTAGGTCGATTACCTTCAGATCAAGCTTTATCAAAGAATCACAAACACCATTTTCAATTAAAACATCGTAATTACCTGGCAGGATAAAGCTCTTTCCACCCAATTGAAATGAAGAACCTATACAGATATATTCCGTCCTGCTGACGGGTGGTATAGCTTTATTAATAGTAACAGTTATACAACTTAAAGCAACGGCTGCGCAAGCTCCCTGGCTAAAAAAATACTCGTTGAGGGTGTTGGCTGAATATCTCATTCCAACAGCAGGGACAACCGCAGACTGTAACTTCGACCACTGAATGCCACAGATAGTGTATTTTCCAAAAACCTGAGTCCTTAAGTCAACATTTTGCTGATAAGCCAGTATTGTGCTATCTCTTATTATTACATTGGTATATTCGTATAAAGTAGAGTTAGGAGCAAAAGATGGGTAAGATTTGTTGATATTTAAAATTAACCTGGCATCATTTTCACATGCTATGATATCATTATCAGAGATAATTCCTGGATCCAGATTACATTCCCCGCAATTGATTCCTTGCTGCTGACAAAATATAAGCTCAGCATCTAAAATAGACCCTCTTCCTTCATCTACAAAATCGATACAACGAAGAGTCCAGGTACCATTTACTGAGCCGGCATTATATTGTTCCAAGCACCCAATATATGGGTGATATTGTCCTGTATATGGAATCCCAATGGACCATTCCTGATCATTTTGCCACTGTGGCAAAATACCGTCATCAGGCGAAGGATCTGAAGAGCAAGGCACAAATGTAACGTCCCAGGTAATTAATTGGGTATTTGTAGCAACGATATCACCCCCTACCAAAGTTACTTTCTGTCCCGAAGGCGATATCAACTCTACAAATAACTCCTTCATAAAAGGGTGCTTAAACTTAAGTTTTACGGCACATACTCCTTGCATTGTTGAAGCCAGATTATTATTCAAAGCTCCAGATACTAGAATAGATATATTGGTTGTGTCAGCTCCTTCATTAAATGAATCAGCAATGGAATATGAAGCTTTAGACAACCCACATTGAGTCACTCCTTCAAAATAAACTCCCATGATCAAAACCCAAAAAAATAATCTCATTTGTAATTCTTATATAATCAGCGTAAAG
>JAYTNJ010000408.1:0-9381 GCA_043748345.1 Saprospiraceae bacterium | reverse complement strand
GATTATACGGTGAGTTATGATATAGGTGCATCAGGAGGCTGTTCTGCTGTAAGTGCAAAAACTTTGGTTACCATTGCAGAAATGTTTACAGCAACTATAAGTTATTCAGGTACTCCATTTTGTACCAATGGCGGAACCGGTGCTGTTACATTATCAGGAACTTTGGGAGGCACTTTTTCTGCATCATCTTCGGATTTAAAAATCGATGCGTCAACAGGACTCATTACACCTTCACTAAGTATGCCGGGAGACTATACGGTGAGTTATGATATTGCGGCATCCGGACAGTGCGCTGCCGTAAGCGCAAAAACCAGTATTAAAATTACAAAATTGCCGGAAGCGACTATCAGTTACGCGGGTACTCCATTTTGTGCCAATGCAGGAACCGGTACAGTAACACAAACAGGAACTACCAACGGAATGTATTCATCAACTTCGGGATTAAGTATCAATTTGACAAATGGAACCATAACACCGATGATGAGCAGTCCGGGAGATTATACGGTGAGTTACGATATTGCTGCATCAGGCGGATGTGCTGCAGTAATGGCAACAACTTTGGTTACCATTACAATATTGCCTATGATAACCAACCCCGGGGATCAGACAGTTTGCAACAGCTATATATTACCTAAAATTACAGGGACAAATTTATCTCCAAATGCCAAATATTATAATAATAGTCAGGCAAATATGGGTACAGTTATCACAGGCCCCATCACCAGTACTCAACAGGTCTGGATATATGATCAGACAGGTTCAATGTGTTCGGATGAGGAAAGTTTTATGGTTACAGTTACGAGTTGCAGCATTACTAATGATCCATCAATAGCAGACCCTTGTGCTTGTAAAAACAATGCTACTAATTTGGCTAATGATGGCCAATTTGATGAAGTTATCGAAGTGAATTCAGGCATTACAGGTCAAACTTGGAAAGTAACTGCAGTTTCCGGTTTATATAATTCGATAAGCCCTTCTCCACCTGCATCCCCCATACTATTCACTGCCGATACATTAATGACCGATATTGGCGGGGGTATTTACAGGATATCAGGTATCCATGTGGATGGGATTGGATATTTTATCAGTGTGAGCAATGGTATTAATACTTTATCAATAGATAATAGGTGTTCTTACCCCAATCCGACAATCACATCACCTGCAGGTCCATTCTGTGCCGGTGATGCACCGTTTCCATTGAAGGGAACACCAGGAGATGCCAAAATAGTAAAAGATAGTTTTACCATCAATGGCATAAAGGTAACTACTTTTGATCCTTCAGTAGGGCCGGGTACATACACTGTAGTCTATACAGTAGATGGCGGAATGCCAAAAGACCAAGATTCAAGTGATCCAGGTTGTATCCAGAGTGTGACTCAAGAGGTAGTAGTCTTCACGCCGGTGCCATTAGTGTGTAGGGGGAATATAAATGTAAGTATTGGTGGTAATTGTAATGGAGATGGAATAGCAGAAGCATTATTTGGTTCAAAATATGACAGTCGTTTTTATAATCTTGCACTGAAGACAACTCAGGGAACACAAATAGATCTTAATAACTTAAACCCCTATCTGGGTAAGACACTCAACTATGAGGTTCTATCCAGATGTGACGGCAACAAGTGCTGGGGTACTATCAAGATAGAGGATAAGATTGGTCCTGTGTTTAATTCCTGCCATGATATAACGATACAGTGTTATGAAGTAGCTGGGTTTATGGCGGAGACTACCACCTTTACCAACAAGCCTTCTACATCAGACAACTGTGAGGAATCAACACTTACCAAAACAGATATCAGTCATGTGACAAATTGTGGTGGTACTATCACCAGAACATGGGTGGCAACAGATGCTTCGGGCAATAGTTCAACTTGTGTTCAGACTGTGACCGTAAGCAGAGATTTCAGTTTTGTCGGCCCCTGGACGCCGCCTACTGATGGTGCTACAGTACCATGGATGGGAACATTTATCAAGGGCGGGGTGTACTGCCCCGGGGATATTGTGATAAGTTGTGACAAATGGAGAGGCACAGTATCTTCATCTATCAACATTGGCGAGTCATTTAAATATACATTTCCGGCTACCGGTCCATCTTTGAGTGGAATTTATATACCTACATCAGATGATATATTTACGGCACGAACCTTGTATTCAGCACCGTTTATTGCTACAGGCGATATGGTTAGTGACAATAATTTTGTTTCCCTTCATACTGTATGCAACCTGTTCATCACATCGAGTGACCTGGTGATCAAAGCATGTGCAAACTGTTCGGATAATACATCTTTTAAGATCATTCGTAAATGGACAGTGCTTGACTGGTGTTCAGGAAATATTTACACCTGTTTCCCACAGATGATTAAGGTGCTAGACGATGATGCGCCTGCAATGGAAGTACTTACCCCTATCACAGCAACCACAAGTCCATGGACATGTGCAGCCAATGTAACCATTCCAGTGCCTGTTATGACAGACAATTGTGATGAATTCCCAAGATTTACTATTAGAAATGCAAGCACAGGAGAATTAGTTCCAAGCAGCAGAA
Organism: Saprospiraceae bacterium; assembly: GCA_043748345.1. Classification (GTDB taxonomy): domain Bacteria; phylum Bacteroidota; class Bacteroidia; order Chitinophagales; family Saprospiraceae; genus OLB9. The sequence goes on along the minus strand of JAYTNJ010000408.1, from coordinate 6,839 downwards.
TAGCAGCGGGATTGGTATGTGGAGTACATACATTCAACTATACAGTGACAGACTGCTGCGGTAATGTATCAGGTATCTATACACTGACAGTAACAGTGAAAGACAATACACCACCGGTACCGGTAGTGAAGCGGGACATCGTAGTGAGCCTTACATCCAATGGATATGATGGCAACGGAACTGCGAAGTTATTTGCATCAAGCCTTGATAACGGATCCAATGACAACTGTGGTGCCGTATGGTACGAGATCAGAAGAAGCAAGTCAGCCCCAGTATGTGAAAGTATAGGCTTCGGTGGATTTGCTAACAATAGTACCTTCAGAGATGGAGATGTGGCATGCGGACGTGGAGCGACGAGGAGATACCGTGTGGGAGTTGACCAGCAGTGCCATGATGTATTTGCCACTTACGATTGTGAGGGTAGAAAGATCAGCACAGGCCCTGGGGTATCATCTATTACCGTAAATGCGACAACAGGTGCGTGGTCTATATCTTCAACTACGAAAGGAGTTTGGAATGGAGCTAATTTAGTAGATAAATCTAAAGACCTTTTCTTTGCATGTCCACAAAGTGGCGCTTATGACCAGCTAGTACCCGGCGTAGACGGTAGTGGAGATTACAGTCTCTGTGATACAGATGGTGGTCAGTTTGTAAAATTCTGTTGTGTAGACTTAGAAAGAATCGAAGTAGACGCCAATGGTGACGGTAAGATAGATACACTGGATAAAGGCTTTATCGAAGTACAGTTCAGAGTATGGGATGATGCCAATAAGAATGGTATCTATGGAGAGTGTGGCATAGACAACTGGAATGACAGCTGGGCATTTGTAAAAGTAGAATGTAAACTGCCACCGGTGATTACACCACCTGCAGATGCTACAGTATATTGTGACTGGCCGATAGAAAAGAATCTGAGCACTACATGGATAGCTGCGAAAGGCTTTAACTTCAGCAAGACAGGTGGTTACGGCTGGGCATACGGAGTGTGCGGTAATTTGAGTGACCTGATCGAGTTCAGAGATACACAGGTAGATGAGAAATGTGCAGCTGGAGTAGTAACAAGAACATTCAGAGTGACTAACTGGGGCTTTACCAGAACAGCGACACAGAAGATCACAATACTGTCAAGAGAGGGCGACTGGAAGTTCTTCAATGACTGGCCGGCAAAACCATGTGCAGCCTATTATCATGAAGTAACACCAAGTAGTTATAAATACATTAACACTAGTAATGGAAATGTATTTGTAGAAAACCCTCAATATATCAACCTGGCCAAAGAGATAGGCGTTACAGACTGTGACGGACCGGATGATGCAGAGATCAAAGCATGTCAGCCGCTGTATGAGGCAGGCCCATGTGATGTGATCGGCGTGAATATCAAGAAGTGGGACTTTACTTTTGAGGACGGAGAGTGTAAGAAGTGGGTAGTAGACTATCACTTTATCAACTGGTGCGATCACAAGGAGATTATATATCGTAAATTCTTTTATTACAATGACAATACCCCACCTGTAATCGTCAAAGAGGATATCTGCATACCAGCAGGTACAGGCGTGACAAGCACAGCATTCTGTCAGACAGTGTTTACACACACCAAATCAGCGTTTGACATAGGTTGTTCTACAGACAATACATGGTTGAAGTGGAATGTATACATAGACATCAACAATGACAATGTGGATGATTATCTGATGAGTTCATTTGTACCACCGCACTACAACTATGGATCAACCCATATAGAGAATGGATTAAGGACAAAATACATTAAGCCAACAAGAGCGGATGAGAAGGTAACGATTAGTATTCCCATCAATCTTACACTACCATGGAACTACCACAAAGTAACGTGGAAAGTAACAGATGGTTGCCATAACTATGCATCAGTAACAGATTATGTAGAGATACGGGACAAGAAAGCACCGACCCCATACTGCGTACCATTGAGTACAGCTTTGATGGCAGGTCTTCCATCTCAAAGAATGGTAGAATTATGGGCCAATGATTTTGACAAAGGAGCATTTGACAATTGTCATTATCATGAAGAATTATCGTTTACATTTGATGGATGGATAAAGAGTTTGAGCACAGTGTACACAAGCGGATCAAGGAAAGATCAGGCACACAAAGCCTATCCACACTATTTCAATGCAGCAGGTTGGCTAGCGGATGTAATTACAACGACATTAGATGCCAACAATGCCACGAGGAAATTGTACCTGAGTGGAATGTTACAGCAGTGGATACCAAATGGATTTGGTGGCGGAACATCAGGATATGTATACACCACTACGGGCACGAAGAGTGTACGAATAGATGTAACAGATCTTCATGGAAACTCAGACTGGTGTATGACAGAATTGAAAGTAGTTTGTAGGGGTGACGGCTGCCCTGCGGGCTCAAGGATCGCCGGCAACGTACATACAGAACTTGGTCAGGGTGTGATGAATGTATCGATCATCGCGAGTGCGGCACTGCCGGAATATCCTAAACAGGAGATGACGGATGAGCGTGGAAATTATGGTATGGATATCTACACCGATACGGAGTTGAAAGCATCCAAAGATGGCGATGATGTGAATGGCGTGAGTACGCTGGATTTAGTGATCATACAGCGGCACATTCTGGGCATACAGCCAATTACAAGCTCCTACCAGCTCATAGCCGCCGATGCCAATAATGACGGCAAGGTGACAGTGATGGACATGACAGAGATAAGGAGGGTAATCATGGGCATAACAAACGGATATCCGAACAACACGAGTTGGCGTTTTCCGATCGAAAATCAGGTGATTAGTGCAGATAAACCATTTCCATATATAGAGAAAATGATGGCAAGACTTGAAAATACTACTAGCAACTTCAACTTCATAGCGGTGAAGATAGGCGATGTCAACGGCAATGCCACGGTCAATTTAGCTAACCCTATATCAGAAGGGCGGAGTGAAATGAAAATGGTGATGGCGATAGAAGAACAAACACTGGCTGCGGACGAAATGGTAGAAATACCCGTCAGCACAGACAACTACAGAGATGTAGCAGGCTTCCAGTACACCATGAACATCAAAGGCGGCACTTTTGTGGGCATACAATCGGGAGCCTTGGAAATGAATGAAGCCAATATTGGCAAAATTGCTAAAGACAAAGTGACTATGAGTTATGCCGGTAAAGAAGGTGTCACTCTGAATAAAGGTACCACCCTCTTCACCGTACTTGTAAAAGCAGATAGGCCAATAAAAGTTAGCGAAATGCTATCCATAGGATCAGCAGTAACACCGGCAGAATCATACACTAGTAACTTTGAAGTAGGTAAAGTATCACTAGAAGTAAGAAGAGCACCGGTTAAAGTTATACAGTTGCATCAGAATGAGCCTAACCCATTCAAGGGCCAGACATCGTTAACTTTTAGCATGCCTGAAGCAGCAGCAGTTACTATCAAGGTACACGATGTTACCGGCAAGGTAGTATCAGAAAGAAACATCAATGCCAACAAAGGCTTGAACAGTGAGATCTTCACCAGAGAGAATGTAGGAGCAAGTGGTGTAATGTACTACACACTGAAGAGTGGTGAGTTTACCACTACTAAAAAAATGATCGTGATAGAGTAAGGGAGATAAAATAAAGATCGACGTTTTGGTATAAAAATGCCCTTTGTGAAACGTCGTTTAGGAAAAGGGTTTTATAAAGATCATGATATATACACTCAATTTGGATCAAATAATTATTTTGCATTATCCAAAGTCGCATAAATTTGATATTTGCAAATCACATTGGTTCAGTAATAACAAATAGAATTTAATTCAAACGAATTGTGAATGCACCTGGAAGCATAAAGTTACTTTCAAAATATGGCCTAAAAAAATTCACAAAAATAACTAGTGCAGAATAATATAATGGGGAGAATATTAAGGACCAAGGATTAATAAAGTAGGTATTTCTAAAAGCGTTATCAGACCTTATTTTGTGGGTTGCTGTTGCGTGACACAATGGACCATACCTCCATTTGCGTATAAATTTCTGACATCAATGCCTATCACTGTTCTTGTCGGATATAATGCCTGAATTTTTGCATTGGCAATGATATCATGAGGGTCATTGTAATTAGGTACGAGTACTTTTTGATTACCGATATAATAGTTGACATAGGATCCTTTGTATCCCAGGTTTTTTCCCGTCGTTGTGACTACATTATTTTTAGAAAGGGGTACTTTTATAAATGAGTATGCTTTTCCGTCTTTGTCTTTTGCGGCAAATAGGTTTTGTATATCTGACGGTTTTACATCAAAATCCAATAAATCATTAGTTTCCATAGTTACAATAGTATTAGCATTGCCAAATCTGGCAAAACCATCTATATGCTGATCAGTTACGTCCAATCCTTCTTGACCGTCGAGCCAAATGAATTTTGTGATTCCTAAATTCTGTCTGAAAATGGCTTCTACCAGACCCTGATTCATGTTGGGATTTCTGTTTTTGTTTAAAATAGAACTTTTACAAGCCATCATAGTGCCATGGCCATCAATTTCTATACTGCCACCTTCATTGATCATCATTAAATTCAGATCCACCAGAGGTACACCTATGTCAGATCCTATTTTTGTAGGGATAGCATTACAATTGGCAGACTGAATCATTTGTCCGGAGATGTCATCTATTTTATTGCCCCAGCCATTAAATCCCCAATCCTGAATGGTCAGCGTTCCTTTTTTATCTCTCACGAAAATGGGTCCGTTATCTCTGACCCAAACATCATCTGTCTTGTAAATACGAAAAGTTACATTGGTAAGTGGTATATTGTTTGAAGTCAATAATGATGTGATTCTTTCTTTTTCGGTCTGATTATAGGCAATAATATGTACATTCTCATCGGATACCAGGGCAGATGTCATGGCAATCCATGTCGGGTCAAGACTATTTCGATATAGAATACCGTATTGATATTGATGGGGCCATTGGAGCCAGGTACCTTCGTGAACTTCGCTTTCTGCAGGCATGACATATAATATTTCTACATCAGGGTTTTGGCCCTGTTCTTTTGTATCATTACAATTACAAGCTAAACTCATTTGTAAAATTAGGGTTGATAATAAAAGCCTTGTTGTCATTGTATCTGGTAGATATTTAAAAATTCTGAGCCAGAAAATTTTATCTCTGATCATGATTTATTATTTTTCAATCGTGTTTTGGCGCTTCCAGATTAAAAAAGTCACCTTTTGTTTGATCTAATGTTGTGGATATGAGTTTAAAATTATCCGAAGTCGGTTTTAGGTTTACAAATTTATCGACTATGGATCTATACCTGTATATGATAAAAGTATTTGCCACTTGAGGGTTTATTTTGTTCAGATTGGCTTCAGTTTCGATGTCATGCATAGAGGGCACAAAGGTTAGCGCTATTTTTTTAAGGTTCAACTCTTTGCCGATTTTTTCAAGTTCTTTCAGCCTTGATGACTTAGTATATCCATTTTCATTGCCATAAACAAAGTAAGCTTTAAGATATTTACTTCTGGCTAAGCTTTCATTTTCAAGAAAAACGAGCCATTTTTTGATCTCATCCCAATTCGGATGATCGCCAACAAAATACACAATACCATGGTATCGTCCATATTTACAAACCGGACAAGTTCTGCTTCCTTTGTCTGGTCCCCAAGCATGAAATGGGATAAATGACGGTTGATCTTCACCTATTTCTAAGCCTGATTGATTTTCTGTTACGATGACTTGGGGATAATTAGGGATGTTGAGGCCCAAAATAATATTGTGCTCTGCTACTTGCATGTCACCGGAGAGCAATAGTCTTAATATGCCGCTCCCTCCTCGATTAGTTAGTTTTTTTCTTTTTTCACCGGTGAGTAATTTGTCATCATCAAACACAAATTCGTCAATATAGTATTCTTTTTCAATATTGGGTTCTTTGATGGTAGGGTGTATGTGCGCTTCGAAATGTGTATTGGGATACGACGCAGGTCTGACAGTGTAAATGGCATATTTGCCGCGGGCGTCTGACTTTACCCAACCGCGTATGTAACCATGACGTATTGCACCACGGTCCAATCCAGGTTTGTCTGCATAATATCCATTGATGTCTGTATGATAATAGTATAAAACTATGTCGGGTGCAGGTGTTTTTCCATCCAGCTTGTAAATGGTGCCTGTGATTAACAGTTTTTGGCCTTTTTGGTCCCACCCTGCACTTGTATCAATGGATGAGATTTGGTCAGGCATTCCGATATAAATGAACTCTCCATTTTCAAATGGACCACCGACTACTTGTTTATTTTCAGTCCCTTGAGTTGGCGTCTTTAATGTTTGGGATGTCTGCCCTTTGCATGATGAAAAAAAGCCAAATATTACAAATATAAGGGCTGATTGAAAGATGTGAATCATATTTTTACATATTCAGATTAGGATTTACGATTTAGCTCTCATCTTATTTCCTTTAGGATCGTGTGTGACTTCAGCAAGTCCCAAGGCTTCCATCAATGGTGGTAAATACATTCCAAAACGCCCACGGAAGCCTTTTTTCAGACCGTACCACCCGCCAACAGGATTTGATGCTGAACGACCCCAAGCTTCTACTGTACCTTCTTTTGCCGGTTTTTGTTCATCTGCACTTCCTAACTCCATCCAGTCGCCATGTAACTTGAGCATATTGTGCAAATCATTCAGACAATTAATATTGTAGTGCAGTACCGTTTTTCCCACTGTACAGACTAATATTTCATTACCATCTTTCAGTTCTGTATGTGTCTAGTTTCACTAGGTTGTTGGGGGCACCAGCCCCCCCTTTCTTACGGAGTGAAGGCGTAGCCGAAACGAAGTAAGAAAGGGGGGGCTGGCAA
>JAYTNJ010000407.1:0-32461 GCA_043748345.1 Saprospiraceae bacterium | reverse complement strand
ATAGTCCAAAATGGTCAAATATTTAGAGTAAAAATTCGTTGCTCAGTTAACAAAAATATATATCAAAAAATATGTCGTGCATATTACTGTAATTCAGTAATTTAGCTAAAATAATTAAAGATTTTTGCAATGCACAGCATAAAGACAAATTTCGATATTGCACATTGCTGATCGTACCTCCTCTACCTGTGATGGTGTGCGGGAGGTTGAGATGATTGGAGGTGATCGTATTCATATCTCCACAAAAATAAGCCTTCATTTTTAGACTACTGCATGAAGTCCTACTTTTTTAAGAGAAGGATGACGGATGAGTAAAAAAAGCCATACAACTTTTCTTTCTGTCGTATGGCTTTCGGTTAATACTATTCATTCTGTCGCTGATTCATGGCGCAGCCATGGCAACACTACGATTTAGGTACAACCTAAGCCGAGCTGGGGGTGTAAATATATGGAGAAAATTGATGCCCATTCCCCACCATAGGATCGACAGATGTCCATCTCCCCACATAAGGACCAAAATACCTCGCCCCATAATGTTATAGCATTCCACAACTTTTTTACAACACCTCAAAAGACTCAGGAACTCACAAACTTACAGCTTCACCACTTTGGGTAACACTAACAAAAATAAGGCTTATTTATTTCTTTTTTGGTCTTTGAAAACGAAAAAGCCACACAACATTTACTCCGATATGTGGCTTTCGTTTATTCTATTCATTCCGTCGCTAATTCATGGCAAAGCCATGGCAACACTCAGTCGTAGTTGCAAACTACGCCTAACGGGGGATAACTTAGATCGATTTTATTGCTTTTTATCGCGATTAAAAACCAATTTTAAAGTATTTAGATTTAAAAGAAAAAAAATTATCAATAATTTTATTGAAAGAGGTTGTGTAATTATTTCAACTCCATAACCATTAATACTGAACCCACTTTCAGAGATAACTGTAATTACAGAGTACCTTAATATATCAAATATACAAATAAGCAAATAGATAAAAAAACACAACTTATACTTCCATTCTAATACTTTAAATAAAATCATTAAATCAATAAAAATTATTATTACCGTTGAAATCATTTGTTTATACCCAAAAAAGTAATCACCTGAGTCTACAAGATTAAAATTTTCTATCAACTTAAAATTTACCATCCCTAACGGCAAAAGTTGTAAAAATTTGAATATATTTTTCATTAAAAATCTGTTAACCATTTCCAAAATGCTGAAACTGACCCCGATAGTCGCAGTTTGAAACTGCGATCTTATATTTTACGCATTTATAATTCAACATCAATTATCAAAATATCCAACGGTATTATCTAATTCTAAAAGCTTAACTTATACTGCTAATAGTTTATTTGTTGGTCACCAGAATTATTTATATTTTCTTTAGGAATACTTCCATCATGGTCGCCACTTAAAAGATTTGTCATCGATGGCTCTCATCGTACAAAGTACCCCATCGAGGTGATCATACTCATGCTGCAACAATTCAGATAAATCATCAGACATCTGCCACTCATGCTCCACCCAGTTTTCATCCCGATACCTGACAATAAGACTCTTGTGGCGTTTTACTTTTACCAGCAGATTCGGAAAACTCATGCAGTCGTCCCACAATTCCATCATTTCATCACTTAAATGCAACAACTCAGGATTTATAAAAACGACAGGCTTATCTATATTCATATAAATGAGTCTCTTCATGATACCCAACTGAGGTGCAGCAATGGCCCTACCGAAATTATACTTTGCTCGAATCTCTTCCATGACATGATGCAGATCAGCCACCCAATCTTTTACCATACCCATTTCTGTATGGTATACCGGCTCACAAACCTCATACAATATTGGATTTCCCAAATGTAATAAATCATTTAAACCTTTCATACTTACTGTTTTTTTCTAAATAATCTTGTCAAAAATACTCTTTAATTGTGAATCCCCAAATCCATATATTCCCTCTCTTAAAGAAAACTCTGAAAATACTTCTGCAAAAATTTTTGATTTATTTTGAATGATATCCTTAACAACTTTTTCCGGTCTGCCCAAACTTCCATCTTTGGGAAAACGGTCGATATGGGCTTCAACGACTTCATTTAGATATTCAAAGCACCGTGAATGTATTTTACTCAGTTCTGTTAATTCTTCAAAATTACTTTTTTGAAAAGCTAACCATAACTTTTTACCCAGATCTACATCTTCTTCTTTAAAAGCTACTCTATCATGATAAAAAGTCTCCAATGATGCTGCATCAGCCTCTCCAAAACCTTTCCAAATATCAATTGCATTTTTTGGTTTAGGAAATACCCTGGATAATCTGATATTGGGATGATCTGAGAGCAAATACAAAACAAACCACATATTCACCTGACAGAAAAGATCATTTTCAAACCACAGGGCGACATCAGATCCGTCGGCAAGGTGTTGTATTTTTTCAAACTCCCTAACAGTTGTATCGTAATAATCCTCTATTGAAAAATCATAAGCCTTAGAAATAAATTGGCTCCTCAACGCCCAAAAATCTTTTAAACTCTCCGCATCAACATCCCCAACTATTAAACATTCTCTGCAGATAATAAAGTCAGGATTGATATCTGTTTGTTTTAATTGTTCTGCCAGAAAATCACCGTTCAGAATATGTATTGTTTGCATTCAAATTCAAATTTTAATATATAATCATGAGGCCCATTGTTTAAAACATTTTCTCATAGCAACTGTCTATATCTCTAAGTTCAATTATTTACTAAAGAAACGTTTTTACGTAGACAATATATTTTATTTTATAATAATTTGGTTGTCTTAATCTTAAAACTCTATTTTTACTGCAATTATTTTAGCCTGATATCAATTGTTACGTTTATGCTGACATCAATACTTGATTTTTTTGAAAATCTGTCCACACTTCACAAATTTTTATGGATCGTAATTTGCCTTTCCATTTTCTGGATAGCAGAAGGTGTATATCCACTTTTTAGTTTTTCCAACAACAAACTGAAACATTCAAAGCTGAATTTAATTCTTTTGGGAACAACGATGCTCATCAATGTTATTTTTGGAATTGCTACGACCGGAATTTTCGAATGGACGGCAGCCAATAATTTTGGCCTTTTCCATTTGATGGCGCTGCCTGTTTGGCTCGAACTTTTGCTTGCGATCATGGCACTGGATCTGATAGCGCAATACCTGGTGCATTTTTTGCTACACAAGGTAAGTTTTATGTGGCGGTTTCACATGGTCCATCACAGTGATACTGCAGTAAATGTCACTACCGGCACGAGGCATCATCCAGGTGACTTTATTATGCGGGAGACTTTTGCACTTTTTGCTATTATAATATTTGGAATGCCTGTTGCTTTTTATCTGATTTACAGGATATTGACTATATTTTTTACGTATTTTTCACATGCAAATATGAATATGCCTATATGGCTGGACAAGATGGTAGCATGGGTTTTTATCTCACCCAATATGCATAAATTTCATCATCACTTCGAGAGACCGTGGACAGATACCAATTATGGCAATATTTTTTCTATCTGGGATAGGATCTTCGGCACACTGGTGTATGACGATCCGCATAAGATACATTACGGTCTGGATGTCACGGACCCATCGCGATCTGATGACCTAGGGTATCAACTCAAGGTACCGTTTGACCGAAGTATCAAAACCGATTATTGAAAAGCATTCTTTACATCTTCAAAAAAGTATTGCTGTAAATGAAGCATGTCAAACAATAATACAGATCACATAAATTAACGTCTTCTTATTTTCTTTTTGCAGTAAAAGTACCGTTGGGTTGAAAAAATATTACTTCGATTATGGCTTTTTCTTTTGACTCTGTAAATTCCACTTTATACCCTTCCAGCGTTTTGAAGGCGAATTTGTGACGTTCTGTTGCCATCAATTCATATTCCGGCTGACCGGGGACAAACAGAAATAATTTATTTTCTCCTTTTATGAATACCTTAATAACAGTTCCTGCCAATTCATATTCTCCGATATATTTTTCAAGCATTGACTTTTCAACTTCAATTGTATTGGGTGTTCTTTTGAATTCAATCGGGTCCCAAGTTGGTTCTATATTCATTTTTACAGATGAAATTTCACCTCCGTCATTGGTAAGAAAATTAAAACGAAGTGTGCCTGATTCAGATGTATCAATTTTATTTTCAGTGACTTCAAATGGCTCAAAGATATCGTAATGAACGTGTCTCAAATAAAACTTTTTCAATTTGAAATGGGCAAAAATTGAGTCTTTATGGTTCACTATATTAAATTCACCATAGCCATCATTGGTGTATTTACCAGTATAATCCTGCAAAATGTGTGAAGGTTTTGTATTGGAGATGTTGTTTGATACTCTTTTTGCCAGCGCTTCTATTTCTTCTTTTTTAGCTTTGGATTTTCGTTCTAAAAATAATTTTATCTGATGTGTTTTGTTTACTTTAAGCATCCTATCAGCTATCATATTCCTTACCATGCCTGGGACTGCAGAACCATTTTGGTTAGCCAATACAATGATGCCTATACTATCACTGGGAAAAAAAGCAGTATTGGCAGCAAATCCATCGATATTTCCACCATGTTCGACCCGGTAATGGCCTTTGTATGAAGATATAAACCATGCATAACCATAATTTGCAAGGTGCACATCCGGCAGATCTTTATCCGGCAATGCGCCGTTAATCACCATTTGGGAACCCATGGCTTCATCAACGTAATTAGCTGGAATAATCTGTTTATCTTTAAATTTCCCTTTATAAATCCAGGTGATAACCCAGTTTGCCATTTCATTGACACTGCTGTTTATACTTCCGGCAGGGCTCATTCCGGAGATATTATAATAATCCATTTTACTTACGATGCTATCTTTTACTAATTTGTAACCGAATGCAGCATTTGCACTATTCTTAAGTTCACCAATACTTACATTTGACCTTATCATACCTAGTGGTGCAAAAAATCGTTCCCTGATATTATCTTCCCAACTTTTACTCGTGATGCGCTCGGCTATGACCCCTTGAGCCAGAAACATAAAATTATTATAATACCATTTTTTTCTCAGTCCGGTAAATGGCTTTTGATATTTGATTCTTTTAATTAAAATATTCCTATCCTCATCGGGAAATAAATACCAAGAAAAATCATGGCGTGGCAAACCGGTGCGATGGCTTATCAAATCCTTGATAATGATGTTGTTATTCATTTCGTCATTATGGAATTTTAGTTCGGGAACATATTTTAAAGGGCTATCATCAAATGATAATTTATCACCAGCGGCTAATTGACCCAGAATGGCAGATGTAAAAGCCTTGGTGCACGAACCTATGGCAAACAGTGTATTGGCATCAGCCGGAATCTTATTTTCATAGTCTCTGTATCCGAATCCCTTGGAGTAAATCACTTTATCTTTTTCAACCACTGCTACAGCAAATCCGGCAGCTTTTGTCACTGACAAAATTTCATTCAACTCAATATCAAGCCCCTTCAATCGAATATCAGTTTGGGCAAAGGCAATAGATACGTAAAGTAAAGCGAGAATAAAAATGAAGAATGATTTCATAAGAATAGTATTTTAGTTAAATTAAAATATTTTTAAATAAACTTCAAAACTTCTGCACCCATCGCTTCGGTCCCAAGTATCATATGAGCTGGTGTAGCTGCATCCGCTATATCTTTGGTACGATACCCTTCCTTAAGCACCTGATCTACAGCATGTATCACCAACTCTGACTCTTCCTTCATACCAAAAGAAATATCGAGTAGTAAGGCTGCTGAAAGAATAGAAGCCAGTGGATTGGCAATACCTTTGCCTGTGATATCATGGGCAGAACCATGGATAGGTTCGTACACACCCGTGCCATCACCTATGGAAGCTGAAGCCAGCATTCCCATCGACCCGGCTATTTGGGATGCTTCATCGGTCAAAATATCACCAAAAAGATTGCCTGTAACCACCACATCAAAGCGGCAAGGATCCTTTATCAGCATCATTGCCATCGAATCTACAAATTGGTGCTCAACCACTACGTCTGAGTATTCAAGTGCCAGTTTTTGAATTTCTTCCCTCCATATACGGCTGGATTCCAGTACATTGGCCTTGTCAACCGAACATAATTTGCCTTTTCTGGTGCGGGCAGCTTCAAAAGCTTTGCGACCTATTCGCTCTACTTCATATCTGCTATATTCTGCTACATCATATGCTGTATTACCATCGTTTTTACGGCCTTTTTCGCCAAAATAAATATCACCTGTAAGCTCTCTGAAAAATAATATGTCAGCCCCTTTTAGTATTTCGGGCTTAATACTGGAAGCACTAAGTAATTCATCAAAAAGTTTGATAGGCCGAAGATTGGCATACAATCCGAGCTCCTTTCTCATTTTGAGAAGGCCTTGTTCAGGGCGCACCTTTGCAGATGGATCATTGTCATATTTGGGGTGGCCTACTGCGCCAAATAAAACTGCATCTGACTTTCTCATTTTCTCAAGAGACTCATCAGGAAGCGGAGTTCCGGTTGCTTCTATGGCTACATGCCCTATTAATGCCTCGTCGTATATAAACTCATGTCCAAACTTTGATGCAATTTTATCAAGTACCATTTTACCAACTGCTGTTACCTCTTGCCCTATACCATCACCTGGCACAATTAAAATCATTTTTTTTGCCATAACATTGTATTCTAGTTTTTTACGAAATATTTTTTATTATAATATGATCTATCCGCATTGATTAAAAATATTGGATTTACTCAAAAGTTGTTAAATAATATTGAGCATTTTTTCAGTAGCCTTTATCGCTGCTACCGTCTGGTCACTATCTAATCCACGCGTTTTAAATTCTTTGCCTATGTGCAACCATGTAATAGTAGTTTCGCACAAAGCATCTGACTTCCCTCCGGGAGGGATATGGACTGAATAGTCAACTAAGACTGGCAATTCAGTTTTTTTAAGCTTGTAAATTTTCACCAACGCATTTACAAATGCATCATACTGACCATCACCTTGGGCATGCTCTTCAAAAAGCTCACCTTCGATACAGATGTGCAAAGTAACGGAAGGTCTTAAATCTTTAGAATGAGTAAGGACATAGTTTTTTATTTCTACTTTATTTTCTACGCTGTTGCTATCCAATATATCAGCAATAATAAATGGTAAATCAGCCTGTGTAACTAATTGTTTGCGGTCTCCCAGTTCAATTACCCTTTGGGTTATTTTCTTTAAATCTTCATCTGAAACTTGTATGCCGAGCTGTTGTAAATTATTATCAATGTTTGATTTACCACTTGTTTTGCCTAAAGCATACTTCCTTTGCCGGCCAAACCTTTCAGGCATTAGGTCATTATAATACAGATTATTTTTTTTATCACCATCCGCATGTATCCCTGCTGTTTGCGTAAACACATTTTCACCTACGACCGGTTTATTGGCCGAAATCCTAAACCCAGAAAACGTTTCTACCAGTTTGCTTACATTATAAAGTGACTTTTCAATAACGGATGTGTCAATTTCCGGCATAAAATCTTTCAATACCGCGATCGTGCTGGCCAACGGTGCATTTCCTGCCCTTTCGCCCATGCCATTGACAGTCACATGTAGTCCGTGAGCTCCTGCTTTTGTTGCCTCAAGAATATTGGCTACACTGAAATCGTAATCGTTGTGGGCATGAAAGTCAAAATGCAAATATGGATATCGAGTTACTAATTCATGGACAAAGTCGTATGTCTCAGCCGGTGTCAGTACGCCCAACGTATCAGCCAACAAAACTCTTTTGATGGGTTGGTGCTGCAAAAAATCCAGATATTGTATTACATATTCTTTAGAGTGTCGCATACCATTACTCCAATCTTCCAAATATATATTACAGGACAATCCTTTTTGATTTGCCAATGATATCACATCAGCTACATCTGCAAAATGTTCTTCAGGCTTTTTCTTCAGCTGATGTGTAAGGTGATTTAATGATCCTTTGGTCAATAAATTCATGATTTTAGCACCTGCATCGAGCATCCAGTTGACCGAGGTCTCACCATCTACAAATGTGAGCACCTCCACTCTGTGCAGCAATCCATTTGACTTAGCCCAATCTGTTATCTTTTTTACGGCTTGAAACTCTCCTTCAGATACTCTTGCAGAAGCTATTTCTATGCGGTCTACTTTTACTTCAGTCAATAAAAGTTGAGCAATAGTTAGTTTTTCAGACGCTGAAAACGACACACCGCTGGTTTGTTCACCATCCCGTAGTGTGGTATCCATTATTTCAACATAGCGCTTTTGCTCTTTCAACCGGTACAAATATTTTATTTTTTTAACTGAAATATTGAAGAAGCAATTACACTGCTCTCGATGTAGCAAAAGTCATGATCTCAGATTTCATAGCTTGCAGGTAATCAATATCATCATAGCCATTCATGAGATTATTCTTTTTGTAGCTATTGATTTCAAATGACTCTTTATCTCCTGTCGAAAGAATAGTAATGGTTTGTTCTGGTAAGCTAACTATCATTTCACTTGTTGGATCTTTTTCTATGATTGTAAATATTTTATCTAAAAATGCAGGGCTGACCTGGACTGGCAAAATACCCATATTGATCGCATTATTTTTAAATATATCTGCAAAAAAACTTGATATTACACATCTGAATCCGTAATCATAAATGGCCCAGGCTGCATGCTCCCGACTGCTCCCGCTTCCAAAATTTTTTCCGCCTACCAGGATTTTTCCGGTATATAATGGATTGTTTAAGACAAAATCTTTTTTGACCGTATTGTCAGAATTGTAACGCCAATCGCGAAAAAGGTTTTCACCAAATGATTCTCGCTTTGTTGCTTTTAGAAAGCGGGCAGGTATGATTTGATCAGTATCTACATTTTCGATCGGGAGTGGCACTGCCGTACTGGTAAGTGATATAAATTTATCGTATGCCATTTATTAGGTGTTAGGTGTTGATAAAAACTATAGATTTACATGAGTTCTCTTGGATCCGTAACAAATCCTGTTACAGCTGCCGCTGCCGCCATCAAAGGGCTAGCCAGCATAGTCCTGCTACCGGGGCCTTGTCGTCCTTCAAAATTTCTGTTACTGGTACTGACCGCATATTTACCTGCAGGCACTTTATCATCATTCATTGCAAGGCAAGCAGAACAACCCGGCTGTCTTAGCTGAAAACCCGCTTCTGTCAGGATATCCAAAATTCCTTCTTCTTTTATTTGAGCTTCAACAATATGAGAGCCTGGAACAATCCATGCTATGATATGGTCCGCCTTTTTTCGGCCTTTCACGATGGAGGCAAATGCCCTGAAGTCTTCTATTCGACCATTTGTACACGAACCTATGAATACATAATCAACTTTTTTACCTATCATCTGGTCCTCTTCATTGAATCCCATGTATCCAAGCGATTTTGCATACGTGGCAGTGCCCCCTTTTAGGTCGACTCCTTTAGGTATAGATTTGGAAATACCCATTCCCATACCTGGATTTGTACCGTAGGTTATCATAGGCTCGATATCACTTGCATGGAAGTTATACTCAAGATCAAAAACAGCTCCCGGAGCTGTTTTTAGGGTTTTCCAGTAAGCCAGCGATGTGTTCCAAGCTTCACCTTTGGGTGCCATTTCACGTCCCTTTATATAATTAAATGTTGTCTCATCCGGTGCTATCATACCTCCTCGGGCTCCCATTTCTATACTCATATTGCAGACAGTCATTCGCCCTTCCATACTCATCTGCTCAAATACTTCGCCGGCATATTCCACAAAGTACCCTGTAGCTCCCGCTGTGGTCAATTGGGATATAATATATAAAATAACATCTTTAGGTGTTATGCCTTTACCTAATGAACCATTCACTTCGATCCGCATTTTCAGAGGCTTGGGTTGCATGATACATTGTGATGATAAAACCATCTCTACTTCTGATGTACCTATACCGAAGGCTATGGCTCCAAATGCTCCGTGAGTTGATGTATGAGAATCACCGCAAACTATCGTCATGCCCGGTAGTGTAATCCCATTTTCCGGACCTACAACGTGCACAATACCGTTTTTTGGATTGCCCAATCCCCAATGTGAGATTCCATACTTAGCAGAATTTTGTTCAAGGGCTTTCAACTGATTGGCTGAAAGTGGATCTGCTACGGGTAAATGCTGGTTAATAGTTGGCGTATTGTGATCAGCAGTAGCAAAGGTATGCTCAGGAAACATGACACCAATACCCCTATTTTCTAAGCCCAAAAAAGCAACAGGACTGGTAACTTCATGAATAAAATGCCGGTCAATAAAAAAAACATCCGGACCATCATCTATTTTTCTTATAACGTGTGCGTCCCATACTTTATCAAACAAAGTTTTCGGCTGATTACTCATAAATAAAATATTTTATAAAATTTTGTGCAAATATCTAATGTAATTGGGAATAAGTTGCAAAAACAACTGTATTTATAACTAATTCTTACATTTTAATCATGAAATTATCAATAATGTTAATTCTATCGCATTTTGAATACAAAAATTATTTCACCAAATATTTAGTTACTTTCCAGATATTGGGAAATAAAATCATTCTGAATAGGAAATTAAGAATGTAAATATCACATTAATATTCTTTAATTTTTAACTCAAGCAGATAATATATAAATTATTAAAAGCTATTTTTGCAAAATAAATTAGTATTTAACTACTTTTGACGAATATTAATAAAAATGAAAACAATGAATTACGTTTCTCTTACAGTTCAGTGTATTTATGTGCTCCTTACGGGCTTACAGTTGGTATTTATACCTGCGGTATTATTAGGTATATTTGGTTTTGATGCTCCGGTTGAAGTGTGGGTGAAGGTTTTGGGAGTGTTAGTGCTTGGGTTATCTATAATATATTACAGTATAAATAAATCAGGAAATAAAGAAGTAGTGTTATCCACGGTTTGGTTGAGATTATTTGTTTCTGCAGGTTTTTTATACTTGGTTTTTTCCGGGCAGGTAAAAAGCACCATCATGCTCTTTGCAAGTGTCGATATAGCGACCGCTGTATGGACATGGTTTGAATTAAAAAAGAAAAATGCCTGACTTTAGATTAATTTTATCCATTGATAGAATTTAATCTTACATTCAAGTGCCAAATGCAACTTTGTCATTTATAAGCAATGGTTGAAAACTAAGCATTGACCAGTTACAATTTTAAATCTTCAGCCATAATTTATTTTAATCAAAAGAATCCCATGGTATAAAACTACACTTATTTAACCTTTTCATCTTCACATTTAGCCCATTTGTCTACTTGTTGCGAAATGACAGAACAAGGCCCATCTTTCTGATGTCTATATGTAAAATTTATAAAAATCAGAAGCATGATAAGTTTATTAAAAGTCAAAAGTTTTAGTTTAGTATTAGTTTTGTTGGTAACCTATTCTATGAATGCACAACGGCCGAATATAAGTAATAGTAGTAGTATGAAAGTAGGACGTCTTTATGGAAAAGTAGTCGATGATACTAAAAAAAATCCATTAGCATATGCGACAGTGATGGTGATGCGAACATTACCCAACGGTCAGGATAGTCTTATAGAGGGTAGTTTGACTGAAGATAACGGTGATTTTAATATCACGGGTCTACCTATGGGAGCGTTTAAAGTAAAAATCAATTACATCGGCAATAAAGACATTATATTAAAGGTAAAAATAGCTCCACCCAGTAACGTCGAGCAAGATCTTGGAGACTTAGTAATGCAGGAAGATGCACAAGTGTTGAACGAAGTGGAAATAAAAGCCGAGAAAGTATCTACTATGATAAGTCTGGAAAAAAGGGTCTTCAATGTAGATAAAAATATCACAGCTGCAGGTGGAACCGCAGAAGATATACTTAAAAATGTACCTTCAGTTACTGTAGATATGGATGGCAGTGTCAAGCTTAGGGATAAAGGTACTACTGTATATGTGGATGGTAAACCTTCTTTGATGTCAGTAAATCAGATTCCATCTGATCAGATCGAATCGGTAGAGGTCATTTCAAATCCTTCAGCTAAATACGAAGCTGCTACTACCGGTGGTATAGTAAATATTGTAATGAAAAAAAACAGGAAACCAGGATATAACGGTTCAGTGAGCCTGGGCATAGGTAATCAGGATCGTTACAACGGAGCTGTAAACCTTAATACCAATGAAGGTAAATGGAGTTTGTCAGGATTTTATAGTTTCAACACAGCAAACGTTCCTGCCAACGGATATCTTTATCGCACCAATAGAAGTTTAATTGGAGATATATCTGACTATTTTAATCAAAATAGTGATATAGCCTCTAAAAATTCTTTTCATACAGGTCGTTTAAATTTGGATTATACACTTAATAATAGGAATACCTTATCACTAAGTGGGTCGGTAAATAAAGGAGTCTTTAATAACCTTACCGATCAAAATTTTGAATACCTGTCCTCTTCCCTAAAAAAGACAGAATCAGGAATCAGAAAGACAACTTCTGAAAACATGTTTTTAAGGAATAATGTGGAAACTCAATGGAAAAGAACCTTTGCAAAGAAAAACAAATCTCTGATCGCTATTGCCAATTATTCCTGGGGCGACGGAAGTAATCTGGGTGACTGGAACACAACAGGATTTAACACTGAAGGCAATATTCTTATAAATAATCCCGAGCTAGTGGACATCAAGGGCGACAATAAAAGCGGTCAGGGATTATTCCAGCTCGACTATGTCAACCCACTCAATGATTCGACCAGATTGGAAATGGGAGTAAGGAGTTTTTTCAGCGATAGAGACCAAAACTATTTTTTCAGCACCTTTGATTATCAATCTAATAAATTTGCCTTGGACGCGGAGTTTTCTCAGGATACTAAAATTACAGAAAGTATAAATGCTGCATACATTACATATTCAGGAAAACTTAAAAATCAAATCAGCTATCAGGCAGGATTGCGATTTGAACAATCACAAATGACGGGCAAAACAAGACTGGAAGGTACGACTGATTTTGGCTACAGTTATCCCAAAGGAAATGTAAAAGACTTACTTAGATCAATATTTCCAGCACTGTATATTTCTAAAAAAATCAATGAGACCAGCGAACTTGGTCTTAATTTCAGCCGAAAAATCCAACGACCGAATTACAGACAACTGATGCCTGGTATTCAATCAAATGATAGACAAAATATTACAATCGGCAATCCAAACCTTCAACCAGAATTTATCAATCTTGCTGAACTTAATTTCAATAAGGTAATAGGATCAAATAACTGGTTATCAACAATTTACTTCAGCAATGAAACAAATACACTAAAGCCATTGATTCAAGTGTCTCCGTCAGATCCTACCGTGCTCATTACTACATTTGTCAACGGAACCAATGAAATAACCTATGGTATTGACAATACACTAAGATTTGCATTTGGTAAAAATCTTGACTTAATGATGAACGCCAATGTATTTAAATTTAACGTTACTGTAGATACTTTTACAAATGCAGGTACAGCTGCAAATGCTAAATTGAGTGTTAATTACAGATTGCCTTCTAACTTTTCAATACAGATTAATGGTGGATATGAAGGTAATCGCCCTATCCCGCAGGGAAATCGTCAGGGTATAACTTCTGCTGATTTTGCTTTGAAGAAATCCTTTTTTAAAAATGCCGCCAATGTGACTTTTACAGTTAGTGATATATTTAATACAAGAAGAGATATCACGATTTATACCCAACCTACTTATATTCAGGAGTCTATGCGAAGAAGGGAAACCAGGTTTTTCAGGGTCACTGTTCAGATTCCATTTGGCAAAGCAGATGCTTCTTTATTTAGAAAGTCTAACAGGAGATCTGAAGGACAGGATCAATCAGACTATATGGGTAGCTAAATTATAAAAATTCCTGTAAATGTACTTCCTAATACCTTTTGAACTGAAAAGATTGTGTTTGATGCAAAAATAATAAACATGAAGCTCACTGTTAGAAATACACATCGGGATTTAGGATACTTTTATGTAGGTTTGATCATAGCATTTGCTTTTTCAGGCATCTTCCTGAACCATCGTCAAGCCTGGCATCCTTCAAAATATAAAACGGAAGTAAAAGCCGTTGCACTTAATATGCCGGCATCAGAAGACAACATTACCAAGGAATTTGTAGATCAGGTAAATATAAATTTAGCCATACATGATGTTATAAGACGATTTAAAGTAGGTAAAGGCAAGTTTGAAGTTTCTTTTGAAAGGCATGATTTGAAAGTTGATGCCAAAACCGGTAAAGGGGATTTGATAACTTACAAAAAAGTACCCTTTCTTGCCCAAATGACTCAACTTCATCAGGACACGAGCAAATGGTGGATTTACTATTCTGATATCTTTGGCCTTGCTATGCTAACTATTGCAGTTACAGGTATGTTTATGATTCCAGATGGAAACCAAAGTTTCAAAGTTCGGGGTTGGAAACTTGCACTTGCAGGACTTATTTTTCCGTTGATTTTTTTGTTTTTACTTTCATAATAACTTTACATGCAAATTGCTCTTACAGATAAACAAAAAAAAGTAGTTTTCCATATTTGTTTGTGGGGTATCTGGTTATATCTTACGCTTTCCAACACCAGTGATGATCAGTTTTACAATAGGGCTGTTTTAATTACCACATTAATTATTTTTACCCATATACCATTATTTATTTTAAACACAGAGTGGCTCATCCCAAAAGTACTTTATAAAAAAGGCGTAAATATATATTTTTGGTCATTAATAGCATCTATATTTATTTTTAGTGTTTTTCATAGTAATATAGTTGATTGGGTCAATGATTATCTGGAGGTTGAATCAAAAAAAGGCAACAGGTCTGTAAAAAGTATTATAGTACTTGTTCTTGTAGCTGCATTGAGTACAGGATATGGATTGTTAAATGATTTTGTGGTACAGGAAAGAATAAGGGAAGAAAAAGAAAAGGAAAGACTTCAATCCGAACTTTCTTTTTTAAGATCTCAGATTAGCCCTCATTTTATATTTAATATACTAAACAGCATTGTATATCTTATCAGAGCCAACACCCAATTGGCTGAATCGGTAACACTAAAGTTGTCAGAGTTAATGAGATATATGCTGTACGATTCTGAAAATTCACAGATATCGCTTGATAAAGAAATATCCTATGTAGAAAACTATATTGAGTTACAAAAGATAAGATTTGAAGATGATGTCGACATTCAGTTCAAAGTAGAAGGAGAAGCAAGCAACCAGATATTAGAGCCCATGCTATTAATTCCATTTGTAGAAAATGCATTTAAACATGGTATCGGTATGGTGACAGAGCCCTGTATCATAACAGATGTAAAAATTAATAAGAATGATTTGTGTTTTACGGTTAAAAATAAAATTTCCCCTGAAAGCTCAAGTGAAAAAGATGATAGTTCTGGTATCGGGCTGAAAAATGTTCAGAGGCGCCTGGAATTGATATACCCTGATACTCATCACCTAGATATCAAAAATGAAGATGGTTGGTTTATTGTTATACTTAAATTAAAATTCTAAAAAATAATTATTGACCCTAAAGTGCATAATTGTCGATGACGAAAGCCTGGCGCGCAAACTTCTGGAAGCAAATATCAAACAATTGCCTTTCCTGGAGCTGGTAGGTATTTGCAAAAATCCTTTTGAAGCCATGGAGATATTGAATGAACAATCTGTAGACCTGATGTTTCTCGATATTCAGATGCCCGGTATGCTCGGAACAAAATTCCTTCAGGGATTGAGAGTAAAAACTTTGGTCATATTTATCACAGCTTATGCAAATTATGCAGTAGAAAGTTATGACCTTGATGTGGTGGATTATCTCATGAAACCTTTTAGTATGGAAAGATTCACGAAGGCATGCTATAAAGCTATGGAAGAAAAACAAAAAAATGATGCGATCTTAAATCATCCTGTGAACACCCCCCTGAAAACAGAAAATCCTGAAGTTTTTTATGTAAACTCCGAATATGCTTTGGTGAAAGTCACGCCGGAAAATATAACTCATATAGAGAGTATGAAAGATTATGTAAAAATCTATGTCAGCACTTCGTCAAAACCTGTCATAACCAAAAGTACTCTAAAAGGAATAGAAGAAAAGTTAAGCTCTAAACTTTTTTTGAAAGTACACAAATCTTTCATCGTAAATCTGGATAAGATAGAGTCTATCAGAAGTCAGAATATCGTAATAGGCAACCATAATATCCCGGTCAGTGATGCCCACCTTGAAGCACTCATGAATGCAGTGAATCAAAATAAAACATAACTCAAAGGTCAGAATTAATATAAATCTATTTAAATTTAGCTTTTTATTTTTATATAAGAAACGCATCAGGTTATAAATCAAAATTTTATCATTTCTAATTTTTAAATTTCATCATTGAAGAGTTTTTGAACATGAGTACAAATATTTGCAAATGGCATATTATAATAATGTTCTACTCAGTTATATATTTAGGGTGCAAAAATAAAACTGCAGATGTAAATCCTCCATCTTCTGATTTTAAATATACAGAGCAGCATCGACCTCAATTTCATTTCAGCCCTGACTCTATGTGGATGAATGATCCGAATGGTATGGTGTATCATGATGGCGAATATCATCTATTCTATCAATACTATCCTGATTCAATTGTGTGGGGCCCAATGCATTGGGGACATGCAATTAGTAGGGATCTGGTGCATTGGCAACATTTACCTGTCGCTCTGTATCCCGACAGCCTTGGTTACATATTTTCAGGTAGTGCCATCATGGACAAAGGTAATACCAGTGGGCTGGGCAAGGATGGCAAGGATCCAATGATTGCTGTATTTACCCATCATAATATGGATGGTGAAAAATCGGGTAGTAATGATTTCCAATATCAATCTCTGGCTTATTCAAATGATAATGGTAGAACTTTTACAAAGTATAAAGGCAATCCGGTTATAAAAAACCCCGGCATAAAGGACTTCAGAGATCCTAAGGTCATCTGGCACGAACAAAGTAAACATTGGATCATGGTTTTTGCAGCGTATGACAAAGCTCTGTTATATACTTCACCAAATCTAATAGACTGGACCTACGCCAGTGAATTTGGCATCATTGGGGACAAACGACTCTGGGAATGTCCTGATCTCTTCCCTATAAATGTCGAAGGAAGTAATGAACAAAAATGGGTGTTGATTACCAGCATCCAACAAAAAGCCCCCAACGGTGGAACGGCTACCTCATATTTTGTGGGTGATTTTGACGGGAAAGCTTTTAAAGCTGATCCGAATAATCAGAAATGGCTCGATTACGGCAAAGATAATTACGCATTTGTCACATGGTCAAATGTAACGGATGGTCGCATTCTGGGTTTAGGGTGGATGTCAAACTGGCAGTATGCTCAGCAGGTTCCTACTAAAAAATGGAGAAGTGCTATGACATTGCCACGAGAAATAAAACTTATAAAAAATGGTGAGGATTATACGCTGAGTTCTTCTCCAGCAAGAGAGCTGACAAGCCTAGAGTCAAGTGCAATAAAAATGGAAACTATAACAAATAAAGATAATAGCTTTATTTCAAAAATTTCACCAACATCCAAACTCGAATTATCCTTTAAAAAGCCGTCCTCGGGTTTGACTAAGATTCGTTTTTCAAATAGCCATGGTGAATTTCTGGATGTGGGATACGATGCCGGGACGAGCACTTATTTCATTGACAGAACTAATGCCGGAAAGTCTGATTTCAATAAGGATTTTGCAGGAAAACACTTTGGACAGACAGGATATGAACATAAAACAATAGAAATGTTAATATACCTTGATCACTCATCTATAGAATTATTTGCCGACAATGGTCAATGTGTAATGACCGAGATTTTTTTCCCTACACAGCCATTTGATAACATTGAAATCATTGGAGATATGCTGTCTGGCAAAATCGCAAAGATTAATTCTATCTGGTAATCAACTTATTATTACTTTTGCTATTTACATACTTGCTTTGATCAAACCCCCGTCCACACTGATAGTTTGACCGGTAATAAACCTTGAGTGGCCGGAAAGCAACCATACTGCCAGAGAAGCAAAGTCTTCAGGATCTCCCAAATGACCAACTTTTGTTTCTTTTTCAAATTCTTTTCTTGCCTCAGCAGGTGATATGCCGAGTAGCAATGATTTATTGGCAAAAAGTCTCTCCATCGCAGGAGTGGCATGATACCCAGGTGCAAGAATATTTAGGGTTATTCCCTGATGAGCAACTTCCTGTGAAAGTGTTTTTACAAAACCCACTACCGCCATTCGCAACGAATTACTGAGTATAAGATTTTCGATGGGTTGCTTTACCGCTGCACTTTCAATATATAGAATGCGCCCGTATTTTTGATCCAGAAATTTTTCCAGTAATTCTTGTGTTAATTTGACTTTCCATCTTAGTAATTTTTCATAAGCATTGTCCCAGTCTGTGATTTCAGTGTTGATAAATGTTTTTGCAGGCGGTCCCCCGGCATTGATTACGATGCCATGCAGTTTCTTACCGTGTACCATCCCCATCAATTCAGATATAACCGCATCAGATGTGATATCTCCTGGCAAAATATCCGTATGTTCGGGGTATTTTTTGTGAAGGGCTTCCAGTTTATCTTCCCCTCTGGCATTAATGATAACATGGGCTCCTTCTATTACCAATTGCTCAGCAATAGCTTTGCCAAATCCGCTGGTAGAGCCAGTAACAACAAACAAACCGTCTTTTAAATTGAGATTCATATTTTATTACATCATTCTTTCCAAAAAGTGAAGAAGTTCCTTTTCCATAATATTAAATTCCGCATCGGCATGAAACAAATCCTGCATTTTTTCCACCAGTTTCTGCTTTTCCTCAGCAGTAGAATAATACAATTCCTTGTATGCCATGATGGATTCATAAGCTTTGTAGTCAGTCATTGAATCAAAAACAGCTACCATCTTATTAAAAATCTCTTCACCTGCATAGCTCCTTATCATAGACTTTTCCTCTTCAGCAAACTCCATGTCCACATTTGCTATGTAAATCAGCAAAAAAGCCGTAAACTCTTCATAGCTCCATTTTAATTCATTCATTGTTCTAATTTTTCGATTTTAATCAATAAGGCCGGTGTCGCCATCAGTCTTTCATTGGGGTACATTTCTTTAACGGTTAATGAAAATGTTATATCAATCCCTTCATTTTTGAATTTTTCAGGCAAGTTACAAGCTGAATATCTTTCTTTTCCTTCCAAAGTTTCAATAAGATATGACTCAACAACAAGAATTATCTTACCCCTGATATTTTTTATAGTTTCCAAATTTTTTCTTTCTGACATACAGTCAGTAAGGTTTGGAGCATCGGATTGTAAAACCTGATTACGATTATAACATGATGTCATAATCAAACAAAATAGTACCCAAATGAATTTTTTTTCCATAAAAAGTTTTCTTTCAATTTAAACATTCTTCCAGCTGACGCAACGCTTTATCAAGCCCTGAAATTTCAGTTCCGCCGGCAGTTGCAAAAAATGCCTGCCCACCACCACCACCATTGATTTCTTTAGCTAGTGTTTTGATTATATTACCGGCATGCCATCCCTTGCTCTTAGTAAGGGTTTCGGATATACTGAGCATCAGACTGGCTTTATTTTGCTCTTCAAGCCCAAATAAAACTACCGAATCTCCCAATTCAGCCTGAATATTAACAACAAGTGTTTTTGCAGACTTACTATCAATATCCTTTAGTTTTTTGGTCAGAATTTTTATACCCATAACGATTTTGGCCTCTCCCACTAAACTATCTTTAATAGCTGCAGCCTGAATGCCTCTCAACTTTTCGATTTCTTTTTGGAGTTCCTTATTTTCTTCTTGCAGGTCAGCAATATTTCTGACTGTATTTAAATTATTTTTAAAAAACGATTTAATAGCATTTAATTCATCTATCTGTCTATTAACATACTTCTCTGCTTTGTAAGCAGTCACGGCTTCAATTCTTCTGACTCCTGCTGCAATACCACTCTCAGATATGATTTTAAAAAGTCCAAGCTTCCCCGTCGATTTGACGTGACAACCACCACATAATTCTTTGGAAAATGAAGGGTCAAAAGTTATCATACGTACTTTATCTCCGTATTTTTCACCAAAAAGCATTATAGCACCTGATTTTTTAGCCTCTTCAATCGGTAAAGATCTGTCTTCCCGAAGAGCAATATTCCTGCGAATCCGGTCATTGACAATTTTTTCTACTTGAGCTAATTCCTGATCATTAATTTTTTGATAGTGGGAAACATCAAAACGCAGGTAGTCCTCCTTGACCAGAGATCCTTTTTGATGCACATGTGTTCCTATCACTTCTCTTAGAGCAGCATGTAATAGGTGTGTGCCAGTGTGATTATTTTCTATAAGTGATCGTTTTAAAGCATCTACTTCACCATATACGGCACTATCTATACTTTCAGGAATATGATCGATAAGGTGGATGATAAGCTCGTTTTCTTTTTTGGTATCTATGACTTTGACAATTTCGCCGTCAAATATCAAAAATCCTGTATCTCCTACTTGTCCTCCTCCTTCAGGATAGAAAGGTGTTTTTCTCAATACCAACTGAAACAATTCTTCATCCTTTTGCCTGAGCACTCGGTATTTGATTACTTTGGTATCAGACACTATCAGTTCATCATATCCTATAAATTCAGTCTGACCTTCCTCGCCCACTAAAACCCAATCACCGGTCTCACGTTTGGCGTCAGCGCGTGAACGCGCCTTTTGCGCATTCAAAGATATGGTAAAGCCTGCTTCATCGACCTTCCAACCCTTTTCACCTGCTATCAGACGGGTAAGATCTATAGGAAAGCCGTAGGTATCATACAATTCAAATACGTCTCTACCATTTATTATATCACCAGAGACCTTGATATCCTCGATCCTTCGAAGACCACCTTCGAGTGTTTTCAGAAAAGATCTCTCTTCTTCCCTGATGACTTTTTCTACAAATGACTTTTGAAGGTAAAGTTCAGGAAATACATGTTCAAATTGTTTAGCTAAAACATCTATTAGCTGAAATAATAAAGGCTGCTTGTAATCCAGATAAGTGTAAAAATATCTGACAGCGCGTCTGAGTATTCGTCGTATGACATATCCTGCCCCATTATTAGAAGGCAACTGGCCATCTGCTATAGTAAATGCTATGGCTCTGATATGATCAGCCAATACTCTGAATGCTACATCACTTTTTGAATCACCAAAGCTGTAGATTTTGCCTGTTATCTTTTCAACTTCATAGATAGTACCTGTAAATACATCAGTATCATAATTGCTTGATTTATTCTGAACGGCTCTGACCAATCGTTCGAATCCCATACCTGTATCCACATGCATGGCTGCTAAAAGCTCGAGGCTTCCATCCGCTTTTCTATTGTACTGGATAAATACATTATTCCATATTTCTATGACCTGAGGATGGTCATTATTGACCAAAAGATTTCCTGGTGTTTGGGCTCTTTCTTCATCAGGTCTCAGATCTATATGAATTTCACTGCAGGGACCACAAGGTCCTGTATCACCCATTTCCCAAAAATTATCTTTTTTGTTACCGAAAATGATATGGTTCTGAGGTACTAATTTTGACCATTCTTTCAGTGCAATCTGCGACGGAGGCAGATTTTCCTTAGGATCGCCCTCAAAAACGGATACATACAATCTATCTTTAGGTAATTTATACACTTCTGTAAGCAACTCCCAACTCCATGAAATTGCTTCTGCCTTAAAATAATCTCCAATACTCCAGTTGCCCAACATCTCAAACATCGTATGATGATATGTATCGACACCTACTTCTTCCAGATCATTATGTTTTCCACTTACTCTGAGACACTTTTGAGTATCAGCGATCCGTGGGTTATCAGGTTTTTTATTGCCAAGGAAATAATCTTTAAATTGATTCATTCCTGCATTTGTAAACATCAGAGTAGGGTCATCCTTAATGACAATAGGCGATGATGAAACTATCTTATGGTTTTTTGAAGCAAAAAAATCCAGAAATTTCTGCCTGATTTCGTTTGATGTCATGGTATATTCTACGTGTATTACTTTTACTCAAAAATCAATTTGACCGCAAATATAAGGTTTACCAAGCACCAAATAAAATTCTGAAGCATAAGAATCGCAGCTTTAAAAAGTTTAACAATGCAAATTTCCCATCACAACTCTAAAAACTTTCAAATCCTATGAGTGTTATTTACCGAATATCTTAGAATAAAGTAAAATATGTATACAAAACGCAATTATAGCTTCTGGATGACATTCAAATGGTCAAAAAAGCCATTCATATACGGTTTTATTTATGCTACATTCATCACCATTTTGTATCTTCTGTCATATGAATATTTAAATATTGATATTACCCTACCCTGGCAACCCATTAGCGTTTTAGGTATTGCTGTTTCCTTCTATCTGGGATTTAAGAATAACTCCAGCTATGACAGGACATGGGAAGCCAGAATAATATGGGGTAGTATCGTAAATAACAGCAGAACATTTGCATCAGCATTAAATACTTTTATACAGGGACCATCAGCAGAAAGTATTACAAAAGTCTTTATTTACAGACATATCGCGTGGTTGACAGCCCTAAGGTTCCAACTAAGGCTCATCAGAGATTGGGAGCATAAAGAAGATAGAATCAAGGGCATGTACGTTGACGAAATTGGAGATTCCTATTTTGAAAAGCTTGAAAGCGAAATATTGAATTATATTTCAGAAAATGAATACAAGTCTTATAAGAACAAAAAAAATATAGCCGCACAAATTCTAAATACCCAAAATTTAGAGTTACAAAGATTAAAAAACGAGAATTATTTTGAAGATTTCAGGCATATGGAGTTGTACTTGCTTATAAAATCATTTTATGATGACCAGGGAAAAAGTGAAAGGATAAAAAATTTTCCATTTCCCAGGCAATATGCTTCAGTGGCATTATGGCAGACACTTATTTTTTGTATTCTGATCCCATTTGGAATGCTCAGTACTTTTTCAGAAAGTTTCGGTAAAGTCCTTTTGGCAATACCTTTTTCAGCTTTAGTCATTTGGATATTTTTTTTAATGGAAAGAATAGGTGACTACTCAGAAAACCCCTTTGAAGGTACTTTCAACGATGTTCCTATCACTACTATCGCCAGAAGCATTGAGATAGACATGCTTGAAATAATTAATGATGAAAATATTCCGCCTCCCATTCTTACGGAAAATGGCTTTCAGTTATGACCTCAAGTTTAGGTGTTTTTAATTAATTGATAATCATATTTTTGTAAATATACAAAATTATAATACCACAAAATAAAGCACTAATTATCAATTACTTAACTAGCTTTTAATAATTATATCAAATAAAGCAGCCTAAATTTTAGTTCGTAATCTAAATCTGAGGTAGAATGCAAAAGTGCGTAGCCGTTCCGGTACGCGGAGCGATTTAGCGGAACTAGCCTTTTTTGTTTACTTTTTTTGGCAATGCAAAAAAGTAAAAACCAGTCGCGGCTTGAGCGACAAAGACAGACTTTTAGCACTATTTAAAGAATCAAGCAACTAAGCTAGTCTTTTGTTGTAGCAAAGAATAAATAAATCGTAATACTAAAAAATGTGCAATTTACCATACAAATCAGTTAAAATAGATAATAAATTTCTTCTGTAGCATTGAAAATGAAAAATGATATTTAATTTTTCATGGAAGAATTCATCTCCGAAACTTCAGTTATGACTAATCAATTACATTAATCTCCTTATTCACCGGGCTACGACTTATACCCCTCTGCGGATTTTGCAATAAAATATTATTGACAATAATTTTTGATCCTTTTGTGAGCCTTTTAAGCACGACAATTGTGCTTTCATCTATTCTGTCACCTCTTACAGTTCCTGAATAAATAGTTTCTCCATTGAGATTAATTGCAAAAAGATTAAATGAATTGACCTGTGATTTCATATCTTCAGGAAAATCCGGAGGGTATATATTTTTAAGAATGCCAAGTCTATCCATCTCACCTGCTTTGACTTGTCCTTGTTTTTCACCTTCGAAAACCGGAATCAGATCAGGTAATCTTTTGACAAACACTGTTTTTACTTCGCAGATTACTTTTTTATAATATAGTTTTATTTTGAGTTCCTCTGATTCAAATTGTGGCATAAAAGCAAAAGTGCTATCATTCCTTTTGTATATATTGCCCGGATTAATCTTAATATTTACGTCTTCAGGATTGCATCCGTTAAGTTTTATATTTACAAGGCTTTCCATACCTAGGTAATAAACCATAGGAGTATCGGGAACAAAAGCTGGAAGATTTATCACCCCCATCCACATACTAATAAAAAATATTGCAAACATCATTCTTTTTTCTCGCTGTAATACTGGTTAAAAACTTCATCAATGGGCTCCCACAATTCTATTTTATTTCCGTCATTATCCAGAATATGAACAAATTTACCATAATCAAACGATTCTATTTCATCACAAATAGTTACACCCTCTTCTTCTAGAGCTTTTACAAGTTCTACAAGATTTTCGACCCTATAGTTAATCATAAATTCCTTTTGAGAAGGTGCAAAATAATCTGTATCCTCCTTAAAAGGGCTCCACTGAAGGTATCCGTTTTTATCTGGGTTTTCTGTTTTTCTGAAAGTAAATGAGGCCCCATAGTCATCTGTTACAAAACCAAGGTGTTTTGCATACCATTCTTTAGTAACTTTTGGGTCCTTTGTTTTAAAAAAAACACCACCAATACCAGTCACTCTTTTCATTTTTTAATAATTTTTGGTGAATGAATATTTTCTTTCAATAAATGTGCTATAGGAGAATTTTTAAAACCTGAAGCCAACTTCTCAGGAGTTGTTTTTTCGAGAACAAAATTAAAAAAATGTTCGTCGGTACGGAATGTACATGTTGCTTTTTCCTCTTTAATTATTTCCCGCGGTGTGAGGTATGCAGATGCTGTACTATATCTTACACCAGCACTTGCAAGAATTGAGAAAAGTGAAAAACTGAATGGTCTGATTATGTCCTGATTTTTGACAATTTCAATGCTTTTAATTTGCTCTGTTTTCAATAATATAAGCCTATTTCTATAAATATTTCTAAAATAAAAGCCAAGTCCGTCATTAAAAAAGCTGATAATTACTCTATGTTTTTTGTTTTCTTCGCGAGCTTCAGAATCAATAAATGTTAATCCACCCACACCCTTATTCAGCAGATTAGTCCATCGGCTTTGTATAGTTCTCCCACCACAATACTCTCTTATGTGCCGCTCTGCAAAACCATTTGATTTATTAGCAAGGTCTATTATTTTCAAAATTCAATCGTTTTTTGACAATAAAGAATAATATCTGTTTAATAGTTGTGAAAACGTGATTTATTATTGAATTGCTTTTTCAGTTACTTTTTTTATTTGTTTCTCAAAATCTGTCATTGATCCAAATTCTGTTCTATATGCAACACCTAGCCCGTACTTTACTCTGAGTCCAGTGATAGTTATTGGGTCGATATCATACTTACCATACAATCTGACTTTTAGTTTCCTGTCTTCGGTCAATTGGAATTCAAGTGCAAAATCTGGAAGGACCTGATTGATCGTAATCCCTTGATTCTGAAATACATAATTTCCTCCAATATCAAGAGATAAGCGATTATTTTTGAATACAAATGTATTTTTAATGGCAATTTCATCAGGCAAAACATTAGAGCTGGCAATCCCGAAATTGTTATTTCTGACATTCAGATCAAAATCAATTCCTGAAATCAGACCGCCTTCATTTACTATTGAATTCAGTATATTGGTGATATAGACAGACAGTTGACTTGTCAAAAATTCACTAAGTGTATTGATGCCTGCAGACTGAATACCTGAAGCACCGAAAGCATCTGCGACCCTGTTGGATGGCAAAAAAGAATTAAAAACTATAAGTCCCATTGCCTGCCCATTTAGCTCGAGCTCATTACTCCTAATGATTCTCAGTTTGCTATCAGAAAAATTTGCAATATCACCGGTAAGATTTGGAAACTCAAGGTCAAATTTTATTTCCGGTTTATATAGTGTGCCTCCCAATTTGAGTTGTAAATCTACCTCAGTATTTTGACCGGCCAGCCTTTGATCAGCCGGACTCGCCAGGGTAAGATATTCGCTTATAAATGGTTCTATTGAAGTCCTTGCTCTATATTTTGCTGTCATGTCAAGGGTTGCATTTACTGGATCTCCAGTCCATCTGATAGTACCGCCACGCTGCACTACAAATGGTTTTGCAACTGGCAGTAAGGCTACAGTAAATAAATATTGTCCCTGTTCAATTTCGTAATTTCCAAAAATCTCAAAATCCCCCTCTCTGGTTATATCTATTTTCATATTACCTCGACCAGTACCACGGATTATGTCCCCTCTGGATTCGTTAAAGATAAGGCTTAGTTCTGCATCGGGCGTAATTGTCAGAGACATTTCTATACTGATTCCTTCTACGGTAAAATTTCTTTTTTGGTTGATTTCAGTTTGCCCATCCTTCTTGATGAACTTTATAAAATTCTGATCAATAGCTGCTTGTGTATTTCCTACCGGGATAAAAATCTTAGTGCCAGGTCCGGATGTAGCATTTATTTTCATATTTACTTTACTGAAAGGACCTTTGAATTCAGCAGTGACATTTCCAACCCCATATCCGTAGTAGTTGGGGTTGTCCGATTTAGTTGTATTAAGCCCAATCACATTATTGCCAGAAATGGTAGCGTTCACTCCGAAATCTTTAAACATTTTATGGGTTAGCCCACCTTTTATAGTTCCTACCCCACCATTCTGATCTGAAATTAAGGCTCCATCCAAATCAATGGCAGTATTACTTACTTTTAACTTTTGTTTGTCAAAGTAGTATGTGACTCCTGTAGAGATCAGTGATGTCTTTCCATTTGAGATAATACCATCACCTGAAATCTTGAGATTACTAGTGTTACCACCAAAAACCATATCACCATTTATGGCTCCCGAAGTATTTTTAATACCTGACTTTAATAGATATTCCAATATCCTTAGGGGTGCCTGGCGCAATTTTATTTTAGTGTCTAGCAGCTTATTTTTATCATCATAAGATCCTTTAATGGCGAGAAATTCGCCCACAGAAATATTAGCACTTACAGGCTGTTTAGTAGGTTTTGTAATATCGATAAATACGGCTCCATACGGATCACCATTGATAGTAAAATCAGGTATATTAAGATATCCAGATATTTCTTTATCGTCTGAATAGATGTCATTGACATGCGCTGATATATTGGTCAGTCCGGCGAATTTCATCTTATCATATTTAATAATGCCGTTTATGATATCAAGATTAAAATTTGTTACATCAATATTCAGGCCTTTATTATTATTTATATCATCAATATTAATATTTCTGGTGCCGTCTGAAATGGTCATATTTTCAAGACTAAGATAATCACTTCCGAATATAATATTATTGATGGGGTCTATTTTCCATTTAGTACCCAAAAGTACCAGAAGATTGTCAGCAAGACTTAGATTATATCCCTTGGTGTGTGGAATCAACCTTCCTTTAATGTCAAAACTTTCTAAGGTATCAATAAGCCTCTCCGAGGCAAAAGTAAAATCTATAGTATCACCTTTAAAATTTGTCTGAAAATCAATAGGATTAAATTTTTTACCCAGAGCATAAGTAGAATCGATGTGTATCAGTATATCTCCGGCCTTTTTATCAGATGTTATCAGGATTTGAAGATTAAAGATAGAATCGTTATTGATTTTTAAACGTGGAATCTCTGAAGCAACAGAAATCTCATTTTTGTAAGTATCCAATCTACCCTTAAGACTCAACCTTTTGAAATAACTGTTTTTAAGGCCCGTAAGTGAAAGAAAATTTCGACTATCATTGAGTTGAATATTGAAATCAAACTTCTGGTGATCTTTCGTTTCAGTTAACAAATTTTCCCAGTTACGCGTAATATGTGGATAATTAGAGTGTAGGATTTTTTTGGCAGAGTTCGCAATGTTAGGCAGGTCATATTGTCCGTCCATCACAATTGTACCCAAATCACTATCCAAAGTAATAAGCCGAGTATTTTTAACTGTATTTTTTGATGATATTTTCAGCTTATTCAGTAGATAGGTGGTATCATTTGAAAAAATCTGGAGGTCTGAAACATCAATATCTCCTGTAAAGTCATTAACGGTACTCCCCGCAATATCTACATCCATTTTTGCATGGATAGCCATGGGTTTTTTTGATAAATTTAATGCAAAAAGATCAAGTCTTTTGACATCTGATTTAAAGTTTAGAAAAGCCTTCTTATTAAGGTATTCTACAGATCCATCAAAGACAAAATCTATATTTTCATCTTCAATTCTAAAGCCCCCATTAAATGTGTTTTTATCTATAATCCCATCCAAAACAAAATCTCTATAATTGTACTTTTTAAAAATTAGTGAGTTAACACGTGCATCAAGTTGAGCTTTTACAGTATTTAACGTCAATCCTTTGCCCTCAGCCACTTTTGATCTGAAATTCACTAAACCTAAATCTTTATTATCAGCCCAAATACCCAGATTAAAGTTACTCAGATCAAGTGTTCCTGAGTAGTTTGCTTTATCCTGTCCACCGGTTACATCAAGCCTCATATCCACTTCTACTGATCCCACATCTGATTTTAACTTTCCATAAGCTACAAAATCCTCAAGGTAACCGTCAAATCTTCCAGCAAAATTGATAGAGCCTAGTTTATAAAAATTGGCTGGTGGATTGAAATTAGGGAGAACCATTTTAATTTTTCGCATTGAGGATGTGAATCTATCCATTCTAACGTTTAGGACAGTGTTATCAGAATCAAGTAGATCCCTAGTATTAAAAGAACCCGCCAGACTCAATTTATTGCCTAGACTAATATCCACATCTCTCCCTCCAAGATTATTTATCTTGCCGAAATATCTTCCACTGATACTTACCGTTTCAGATTTATTATTTCTGAAAAAGGAAACATTATCCAACCCCCTAACAAAATGAAGAAGATCATCTATATATATCTCAGACTTTTTAAGGTTTGCATTAAGAATAACCTTATCAGTAAACTCCGAAAAAGCTCCAAAATCTGCATAACTTAACTTAAATCTATCTTTAACGATAGTTTGACCGAACTCCATACTTAGACCGGAGAATTCAGCAGCTTGGGAGCTAATAATTATTGAGTCGCATTTTATACTATTTATTTTATATCCGGTATTGTCCGATGCATTGATTCCATCAATCTTAGCATTCAAAATTCCATTTCTAAATCCTATATTGGTAACGATAACATTGATGCCATTGAAATAAAAGTTATTATAATCCAGATAGTCTTTATATTTTTCTAAAATCGGAATCAGTGCATTTGATTTGCCAAAATGTCCGTCATTAATAGCAAAGTCTCTGAGAGTAAAATTGATAGGATTATTTACTTCTTTTTCTTGTTGGTCTGTAACTTCATTCTGCTCTATGGATAACTCCTGATCAATCAGACATTCATCCTGATAAATATAACTATGAAAATACGGGCTATCAAGGAGAACTGAGTTTATATCGTAATCATTACAAACCATATCCACATAATTGATATCGATATTACCCGATTTTAAAAATATCAAATCGTATTTACCCTTATTTTTATCATCAATCTTTATAGAAATTTGGCCAAACTCGACTTCCTTCAATTGGAGATCCAAAGGTCTGGATGTACCCCCTTTTTTGTCAGAAGATGAAAGATTGCTAAAAAAGGAATGCAGATTACTTTTTGTTTCACCGAATCCTGTAGTAATATTTAGGTTGACATTCCTAAAGCCTATGTAGGAAAGATTCAGCTGGTTATTTATAAGAAAAAAAATATTTTTTCTCAATGATACATTTACAGCTCCGGCGTGAAGCAGCGTATCTCTTTTCTCATCAAGGATATTCAGATTTTGCAATATTAGCCCATCAAAAGGGCTGATTTTGATTCTTTCAGCGGTAACTATAGTATTTGTAGATGCTGAAATATAGTGGGTAAGTTTAGATACAAGCCATGTTTGTACGGTAGAAGACTGTAATAAAAGTATACATAAAAGTATAAAAAAAATCAGAAAAATAAAAACTTTCCAAATCCATTTCATCACCAACGGCCTGCCAGTCTTCCAACCTTTTGTGTTTTTATCTTCTTCCAAAACTATATAAGCAAATTATTTTATAAACGGTAAAGATACATTTTCTAACCCACTTTTACCAATATTTAACACTATATTAATGTAATGGTGGGGTTCTGTTTATTTTCAAAAAACTAAGTTCAAAAATAATCAAAAATATTAATCAGGCTTCCAATGTAATAACACATTCTGTTATCAAATAAAATCTCTAACCTAACTGATTAAATAGAGTAATACATTCTTTTGCTTCTGAGACATCATGTACCCTTAAAATTTTGGCCCCTTTGTTTAGTAAGTACATATTTAATGCTGTAGTACCATTTAATGCCCCTTCTGCATCAAGATTCAAAATCTTCCAAATCATAGACTTTCTTGATATGCCAGCTAATATAGGCACGTCAAATATTTTAAATACTTCAAGATTTCGCATGAGCTTATAATTGTGTTCAATGGTCTTACCAAAACCAAAGCCCGGGTCAACAATAATGTCCTTTATTCCTGCTTGTCTCGCTCTATGAATTCTTTCTGCAAAAAAAATCATAATTTCCATTACGACATCATCATAATCAGGATTGAGCTGCATGTCAGCAGGAAGTCCTTTCATATGCATCATAATATAAGGAACACTATTTGATGCTATGATACTCATCATATTGTAGTCAAAAGTACCTGAAGTAATATCATTTATGCAGGAAGCTCCACAATTTATTACCTCCATTGCCACTTTACTTCGGATGGTGTCAACTGATATAATTGAGTCTGAAAATCTATCCACTATAGAAATTATAGCAGGAATTATTCTTCTTAACTCTTCTTCTTCACTTATGATCTCAGCACCCGGCCGACTTGACATAGCCCCCAAATCAAGTATGTCTGCACCTTCTGTCAGCATTTGATCAGCCTGCCGCAAAATGCTATCAATATCTGTTTTTCTTGAACCTGCATAAAAAGAATCAGGACTTACATTGATTATACCCATAATCAGAGGTTTCTCTAAAGAAATCAATCTGCCTTTAAAATTAATAGTATGAATCACAGGATAAATTGTTAAAAGTGATTAAACAATTGCAAAGGTAAAATTATTTAATTTGCAGACAATTCGTTTCAATTACAATTCCAATTAGCATTTTATGGCCACTCTAGATAAGGATTATTGGGACAATAGGCATAAAAAAGGAGATACTCCTTGGGAAATAGGTAAAATATCACCTCCCCTTAAGGCCTACTTTGATCAGATTACTGACAAAAATATTAATATACTCATACCTGGCGTTGGGGATGCCCATGAGGCAGAATATCTTGTTGCTCAAGGATTCAGCCACATTTCTATTTGTGATATTTCACCTACTGCTATCGCGAAAGTAAAAAATCAACTAAAGGAGTATCCTCATCTATTATATATTACAAATGACTTTTTTAAAATAGATGGAAAATATGACCTGATCGTGGAGCAAACATTTTTTTGTGCTTTAGATCCATTATTGAGAAATAATTATGTGAATAAAATATTTGATCTCATGAGTAAAGAAGGTACACTCGCTGGCGTTTTTTTTGCTTCGCATTTTCAGCATGAGGGACCACCATTTGGTGGTGACATAAATGAATACAAGTCTTTATTGAGTATAAAACTACATATTCACCAAATACAAATGTGTTATAATTCCATCCCACCAAGACAAGGAAATGAATTATTTATTATTTGCAAAAAATAAAAACCTAAAAAAAATTAACTTAAATTATTTGGAGTTTAGTGGAGATGAAATTATCTTGCGCTGTCGTTAAGACAAAGAGAATTTTACCTTTTTTTTATTTAATAGCCGTAAACCCATTGATTTTGAAACTTACACCATTAAAAATGAGTAAGCTACCAAAGCATTTTGCCGACATTTTTTTGTCTTTTATCTTGGCAACAATTTTTATACTTGCCTATCATCTTGACAATAAATCAACTAATCCAAACGAAGATATAGAAACTATTCACAAGGGAACATTTTACCAATTCGGATTTAATGTAGATTCTGTCTTTATTGAAAAAAATATTGTTAGAAAAAATGATGTATTTGGAAGCATACTAAGCTCAAATGGCCTTAGCACAAATCTCATTTTGCTATTGGAACATGAAGCAAAAAATATATTTAATATTAAAAATATAAGAATAGGGCAAAATTATCATGTTATAAAAAAACATGAGTGTGATGATAAACCAATTGCAATTGTATATGAACCGGACCAATTTAAATACATAGTGTATGACTTTAAGGATTCAGTGAAGGTAAATCTTGTTGAAAAGTCTGTTGAAATTTGTGAAGAAGT
>JAYTNJ010000406.1:0-3434 GCA_043748345.1 Saprospiraceae bacterium | reverse complement strand
ATCTTGAGTCCGATGATATCAAAGGACAGATCATAGGAAGAGAGGGAAGAAATATACGTGCGCTGGAAGCCGCCACAGGGGCTGAGATCGTAGTGGATGATACGCCCGAAGCCATCGTAATTTCAAGTTTTGATCCTATTAGAAGGGAACTTTGCAGATTATCTCTCAAAAAATTGGTCGCTGACGGGCGGATTCATCCTGCTAAAATCGAAGAGACTGTGGCAAAGGTTAAAAAACAGTTGGATGAGCAAATTATCGAAATTGGTGAGAGAACCATCATAGATCTTGATATACATGGACTGGCTCCTTACCTGGTCAAAATGGTGGGAAGAATGAGATTCAGATCGTCGTATGGTCAAAATCTTCTGAAACATTCAATTGAAACGGCAAATCTTTGCGCTACCATGGCAGCGGAACTTGGCCTTAATCCTAAGCAAATCAAAATGGCTAAAAGGGCTGGATTGCTCCATGATATAGGAAAAGTTGCTGAAGAAGATTCTGAATTGTCACACGCACTGCTCGGTATGGAGATATGCGACAAACATAAAGAACATCCTGTCATTTTGAATGCTGTGGGTGCTCACCACGATGAGATAGAAATGAATAATATCATATCACCCATTGTACAGGCTTGTGATGCAATATCCGGAGCAAGACCTGGTGCCAGAAGAGAGATACTCGAGAGTTATCTTAAGCGTATAGGCGAGTTGGAAGAACTTGCCTTATCTTATGAAGGGGTACAAAAAGCGTATGCCCTGCAGGCCGGTCGCGAACTGAGAGTCATCGTGGAGTCTGAGAAAGTAACGGATCAGTACGCTGATGATCTGGCTTTTATCATCTCTCAAAAGATACAGGATGAAATGCAGTATCCCGGTCAGGTAAAAGTAACAGTAATCAGAGAAAAGCGAGCTACTGCATTTGCAAGGTAGCCTTTTTCAGAGTGATATAAAGAATGAATTTTTGTCAAAATGCAGTTCACTTTGTGTATTGCATTTTTTTTTTTTGTAAAAAATTTTACATTTTATTTGAAAAGATAAATTACATGTTTAATTTTAGATGGTTTCAACGTAGAGAATCTACATAAAAAATATTCGGTGGGCTATAAAAATTTACCTTTATCGCAAAATCAAAATTTATGAATACCGGAGCGGGTTTTAAAATTGGAATCTTGTTTTCATTCCTTATGATATTTAGTTTGTCGCAAAATTCAATTTTTGCCCAGAGTAATATCTCGCTGCAGATGACTAAAGAAGAGCGATTTGCAAAACTGGAACCTAAGATGATCTTTCCTCTCATCAAAGGTAGTAAAATGACAGGTGTTGTGCCTGTAGATTTTGCCACCAATGTACCTGAACCGACATCAGAAATGAAGTTAATATTTGACTTCACTCAGGCTACCGCTAATAATGCCCAGGCAAACCATGTCAATGAAGGTTTGGAAGAAGTAGCCAGAATATTAAATCTTCATATAGCGTCAGGTATTCAAAAAGAAAAGCTGAAAGCTGTGGTCGTTTTCCATTCAGGATCCATTCTTTCTTTAATGAAAAATGAATATTATCTCACTAATTATAATAGTAATAACCCTAATCATGAAATTCTACAGAAAATGGCAAATGTTGGCGTTCAACTGATAGTGTGCGGGCAGAGTATTCAATTTAGAGAATTAGACCCAAAAGAATTTATGAGTGAGATTCAATTTGCATTATCTGCAAAAACGACATTGAGCAAATACCATCAAGAAGGATATTTTTTACTTACTGTAAACGGTTTGTAAGGAAAATAGTAGGCAAAACATAAATATTTTCCTTAGAACGGGTACAATTTTACTATTTTACTCCCAATGCTGCTAAAACTCCTAAGGTAAGATCACCAAAAGGCAAAGAATTTGATCTTTGGAAATCAGTAACAGAGAGACTTGTAGCCTGATCGTACACACCATTTATAGTCAAAGGGTAACCAAGTTTAATGAGGGATTGCTGCACTTTTTTTATCAGATTTGATGATCTGTTTTTAGGGCATACTATACTTTCGTTGACCTGACCACCTTCACGGGTTGTTATGTTGACTTTTTCTTTTCTGATATCATATTCAGATGTTTTATCTGGACCAGGTAGGGTATATAGATTCATGGTTACAGCAGGTATTTCTTCCATTACTTGAGTCATACAATCTTCCGGATTGGGTGAATCGCAATCTACACTTTTTCTTCTCTTTACCATTTCCTTTCTGCTTTCAGCAACAGTAATTTTTGTGACAGTAACATTAAGCCCTGTTGTATCTGATCCTGTAAAGATATAATGTGTTTTTTCTTGAGTTTGGATTATCGGGTCAACTTTTAATGAACCTGTACAATTGCTTTTTTTTTGAGATTGCGCTATGCAAAAAGCTGAAATACACATAGTTGCTATGACGAGAAAGAGATTTTTCATTTTGTGTTGATTTTTGATATACATATATAA
This sequence comes from Saprospiraceae bacterium, assembly GCA_043748345.1. Taxonomy (GTDB): domain Bacteria; phylum Bacteroidota; class Bacteroidia; order Chitinophagales; family Saprospiraceae; genus OLB9. The sequence continues at coordinate 975 of JAYTNJ010000406.1, read as the reverse complement.
AAAACAAAAATACGAATTATTACAATTTATCCAAATATTTTATGGATTATTTATAAAATCAATCATTGAACTACAATATAATAAAGAATTATTAAATTTCGCAATTGTCTATTTTGAGCTTTATATTTGCAAAATATTTAGTTGTACTATGAATACCTTTAGATTTCTGTTTTCCGCATGTATTATTATATTATTTTTAGGATCATGTGCTTCCAAAAAGGATGTAGTTTATGTGCCGGTAAAAGTACCTGATACTGCCAAAAGTTTCTACACTGACCTTGTCATCAATTACAAACTTGACAAAACAGGGATAATAGATACCTTCAATAATGCAATAGCTGAAGCTTTTAAAGGGAATTTTGATATTCCTGAATATGATGTTAAACTTACATTAAGCAAACCCAAAAATGCTGCTGTAGAGATAGAAGGCAAAAGCGTCCTGGTGGTAATACCCGTGACTGTAAATGTAGAGAAAAAAACATTTTTGGCCAATCTGAAAGCAAAAGGAACACTCGAAATGAGCTTCATTACTGATATTGATGTAGATAGTGTCTGGAATATGAAAACAAATACTGTATTGTCCTATCACCGATGGATCGAAAAACCAAAATTAAGTGTTGCAGGCTTAAACCTACCTATCGAAAGAATCTCTGATTTAGTCATTAGTAAGAGTAAATTGATGATCGAAAAAAGTATTGATGAATCAGTAAAAGAAAGTTTTACTATTAAACAAAAAATGAAGGAAAATATGGTTATGTTTGATCAGCCTATGCAGATGGACTCTTCAGGAGCTGCTTGGCTCAATATCAAGCCTGAGCGGATACAACTCAATAAAATAAAAAATGGTAAAATAGCAGCAACCGGTAAAATCGGAATTCGCGGGTACTCCACCTTTACGACATTCAAGCCACCATCCAATCCTGTGAGTCAGAATCTGCCCAAACTATTCTGGACTGAAGACATACCGGATAGCTC
>JAYTNJ010000405.1:0-12949 GCA_043748345.1 Saprospiraceae bacterium | reverse complement strand
AAATTAATCCTTTAACATAACCACGATGTTGGAAGTAACAAATGCTAAATATTTAGGTGATTACAAAATATTTGTTGAGTTTAATAACCATACAAACAGAATTTTGAATCTTGAGCAATATCTTGAAGGCGAAATATATGAACCTTTACGGGATATTGAATATTTTAAAAATTTTAAGATCGAGTTAAATACTATTGGATGGGAAAATGGGGCTGACTTTGCACCAGAGTTTTTATTGGCAATTGGAACTCTTGTAAATACAGAGATTAAAATTCATTCCTAATAGAATTTTAGTTGTAAAATCAAGGTTTCAGCATTACTTAATGATAAAATAAATATACACCACCATGCAACCATACAAATCTATATCCATCACTGCCCACCAACATTCGGAAGGCTTTAATTTTACACAAAAGGCAGCATTATCGCTTGTTGCCATTGGCTTTTTAGCACAGTTTATATTTTGGCTCACTTTTAGTACTTCACAAGCTGGATTATGGTTATGGTTTTCGCTTGCTGCGATCACAATTGGCTCAATTTTATTCACATCATATTTATATAAAGATACATTGCCAGGCATCAAAAATAATGGTGTCTGGTTTACTTCATTGTCTTCTCGTGGTATGTGGGCTTGGATGCTAGGTGTGTTTCTGACTGGATTTTATGTTCTGTTATATTGGTATCCGCATCTATTGGGTCAGGGTGCTGGCAATGCTGCAAATACAGGATTAGTAGGCTTATTTGATCCATTCAGTATATTACTCAAAGGCAAGCCTGCCAGCCAATGGTTTGTTTATGGCACCTTGTACACACTTGCGATTGTTCTCTTAGGAATAAAATTTATATATAAATACAGACATAGCAAGTATCAGGTATACAGGACTATTTCGATTATGTTTTTCCAGACTGCTATTGCTTTTATATTGCCTGAGATATTAGTGGGGCTTAATCTTCCTTACAATGATTTTAAAAATGTGTGGCCTCTCAATTATTATTTTTTCTTTGACTGGCACATAACAGAATTGATAGAAAGTGGCTTATTCGGATATTTTGTATTATTCTGGGGCGTATTTATGTTTCTTGTTGTCACGCCTGTACTGACCTATTTTTATGGCAAAAGATGGTACTGTTCATGGGTATGCGGTTGTGGTGGTCTGGCTGAGACAGCAGGTGATCCTTTCAGACAGTTGTCCGATAAGTCACTCAAAGCCTGGAAAATAGAGCGATGGTTGATACACAGCGTACTTATTTTTGTTACTATAACGACCGTTGCCGTATTGGTTACCAGATTTACAGGGATAAGAAATATCTTCATCATAGATAGCGGCACATTGAGCAGTTGGTATGGATTTTTTATAGGTGCGGCATTTTCAGGAGTTGTTGGGGTAGGATTTTATCCATTGCTGGGGAGTAGGGTTTGGTGCAGATTTGGATGTCCAATGGCTGCATATCTTGGCATTTTACAACGATTTACTATCAAACTTCCATGGCATAAAGAAGCCAAAAGAATGTCAAAATTTCGGATCACGACCAATGGTGGCCAATGTATATCATGCGGAAACTGCTCTACCTACTGTGAGATGGGCATCGATGTCAAATCTTATGCACAGCGTCAGGAAGATATCGTACGTGCTTCATGCGTAGGTTGTGGTATCTGTAGTGCTGTGTGTCCAAGAGGGGTGTTAAGATTGGAGAATTTGTAGGGTTTTTGAAATAAAATGGTTAGCGCAGTAACAATGCCATTTTCAACTTTAATATCATCCACATGACTTATGCCGAGCGCCTTTTGAAGTTCAATTATCACCTTTAGTCTATCTTCCATAACTTTAATTTATTGGAAAAATAGTAAAAATGATTGAATTTGTTGTCATACGCCATTGCGTTGCAAGTCTGATGGCTTTAATTGATGTGCGCCATTGGCGTCACAGGTCTGATGGCTAATATTTCAGGCATACCGATCAGTTGAATTTTACGATCAGATGTCGTTGAGCCATTAGATTAGGAAGTAACTCTCTCCAACATTTCCCTACAATTCAAAACTTGTAATTCTGAATAGTAATAATCATCTTTGTCTTCTGTGACAATTACGCTGCAGTCGGATGCTAATGCAGAGTAGTATTGCATACCATCTTCAAAATCATTTACCAATACATTATTAATCGCTAGTTTGACGAAAGCTTCATTAGTAGTCGTTATGGAGATATGGTTTAATAGCTTTGTGATTTTGCTTTTAGCTTGTATCGCACCACTTTTTTTCTCAGCAAAATAGAATGCAATGGCAAGGCAAATTGGGGAAGTAAATAGTGTAAAGTTCCGGTGTTCAGCTAAACTTAAAATCCTTGCTGCATCTGAAAACAAAGGATATTCTTTATTGAGTACGCCCACTAATACGTTTGCATCGATAAATATATTGGTCATAATTTAAGTTTGACCTATTTTTTGGATTCAAAATATTCAGAACGAAGTTGATTCCTTGATATAGGCTTTGATTTGTACTCAACAGCACCTTCAGCAACTTCATTTACCCATGAAGAGATAGGCAAATCTTCTAGCGACGGATAGTTTTTGTCTGTTATTTTACTATAAAGATATTCGGTCAATCTCGAAAGACTGATATTGTTTTTTTCAGCAAATTGTTTTGCCTTCTCTATTACTTCTTGGTTAAACGAAAGTGTGAGTTTAGTATCCATGTCTCATAAATTTACGTAATGAAATACAAATTAATACGTAAACAGTCTTTCTTTTGATAAAGTTCACCTTATACTCAGTTTTTTATTGATAGACCTGTCAAAGATTTCAGATGTTACACCTTGAGACAGTTGAAGCCAACGCTTTTTCCGTAATAGTAAAACTAACGACTATACCTGAGTTACTTGATTTTAGTCTAGTAGGAGGTACTGCTTTATCCTTAATGTATGGGCATCGTATTTCTTTAGACTTGGATTTGTTTGCAAAATTAGATTCAAGTGACAAATGCAACTTTATGGAATAAATTTGAAGCGCCATCACTAAATTCTCACATCATCATGTGACATACCACAATCAAAAGGCAGCATTTGTTTCCATACATTCGCCGCAAGAAACACTATTATGGATAGGATAAGGGTAGCAATCTATGAAGATAACAACAGTCTCAGAGAAATACTGTCATCCATAATTCGTGAGTCATCAGAATTTGAGCTGGCAGGAGAATTTGGACACTGCCTGGATGTGGTTAAGAACACTGAGGTTTTTAAACCAGATGTGATTATTATGGATATCGATTTGCCGGGTCGCACAGGCATAGAAGGTGTTCGTGAAGTTAAAGCTATTTTCCCCGAAGTTGAGATCATTATGAATATAATTTTTGACGATGACGAGAAGATATTCAATGCACTCAAGGCTGGCGCTACCGGATATCTGCTGAAGAAAAGTTCATTGTCTACCTTGCTTACTGTGATAAAGGAAGTGAAAAACGGCGACGCACCTATCGTCCCATCTATAGCTCGGAGAGTGCTCCAGATGCCTTTTGCGTCTGGAATGGGAAGTAATGAAACATACAATCTTTCAGAGCGTGAAATCGAAATCCTAAAACAACTATCTAAAGGTTTCCTAATGGGCGTGGATTTGGTATCGGCGGCAATTTTAAAGGGGGAACAAAGGTATCATCGCAGAGATGGCTTTCAATCCTTCATCTACATATTTAGCCGATTTGATTCTTCACCCTAAAATATATGGAACCGATCTGTTGCCTATAGCTGGATTTTTTACATCAGTGTCAAGTATAGGAATATCAAGCACAAGTACAGGTAGTCACCAGACCCTTGCAGGTGATCCATATAGCATAGGGATCGTAGGACGTAGTAATGCTCCCGGAACTGCTGTAAAAACATCGGGGTTTATGGAGAAGGTGTCGGTGACCGTATCGGAATCATGGGAATGTTAAAATTTGACATTTTCCTCTAACATCTTAATACTAAATATGAAGAAATTTATCTAATAACTTAGTATATTTGTATTAAATAGGGAAAATATATGGTCAGATTAGTAACTAATACTGATATCCAATTGCTGTCAGAATTATTTAACGCTTACAGAGTATTTTATGGAATGACCTCCGATAATAACGGTGCAAAAGCTTTCCTTTCTGCCAGGATAAAAAATGATGAATCGGTGATCTATGTCTCTGAATCTACAGACAGCATTCTCACGGGATTTGCCCAGTTGTATCCGTTGTTTTCCTCTACGAGAATGAAAAAGCTTTGGCTCTTGAATGATCTATTTGTACATCCCGATTTCAGGGGACAAGGATATTCGGTCGCTTTGATAGACTGTGCTAAAGAATTGGCAATAACAACTCAATCCGCAGGACTTATGCTTGAGACATCAAAAACCAATATCATTGGCAATAATTTGTACTTGAAAACCGGATTTGAACTTGATGAAAATCATAACTACTACAGCTGGACAGAATAGTTTTATTACCTAAGCAGAAATTTATATATTTCTAACTATATTCGTCTAATTCAGACAACTTGTTCAACATATTTAACTCAAGCACCGTCGATAGAGTTTGAAAATCACTTTTTGGATATTGCTGTATTTGGGATGACTCACTCATATGATAAATACTATCACACACTTCTGTAATGGTGGATAAAATATGTGAAGAAAGTATGACAGTTTTGGTTCGATTATTTGTTTTGATGATATGTTTTATAATTTCATTTCCTTCCAGATCCACACCATTATATGGCTCATCAAGTATCACCACAGGTCTGTTTAAGGAAAATAGGGCAGAAAAAGCTAATTTTTTTCTCATACCTGTGGAATAATTATCTACTAGCTCGTAGAGAGGCAAATCAAGAATCCGTGAGTATCGTTTCGACTGTTTCCATTCCTCGGGAGAAGATGCAACTATTTCGAGATATTCACCACCTTTCATATATGGATAAAAATATGGTTCTGTAGGCAAAAAAGAAATTTGTGAAGGTTTAAGCCTACTGCCATCAAGTGTTATGTGACAGCTTTGTGATGAATAAATCCCGGACATGATACGAAAAAGAGTAGTCTTACCTACCCCATTTTTTCCTACTATTCCTGTTATTTGATTGTCTTCAAAGTTTAAATTAATATCATCAAATATTTTATTTTTACCAAAGGCAAATGAAAGGTTTTTAATTTCAAGCATAAAGTAAATTTACGTTCGCCTCTGCTTTGAAATACTTAAACATACCAAAAGCAAAAACAATGAGTACTCCACCCGGTATGATCATCAACATTGTCAAAAGACCGCTTGTATTTTGTCCATACCCTGAAGTATGTAACGGCGTGATGCCACTATACTTAATAGAAATATTCATAAAAATAGAAGTCATAAGACAAAAAATGCAATAAAGGATTACCCCAAACATGTCTTCATGAAATATCAATGCAATAACCGATGGCAAAGCAACTATTAATAAGAATAAGCCTGTATATGACAAAACTTTTTTAATGACAAATTTTTCTTTCCAATGTACCATATCTCTGGTTTCATAATACCTGAATATCTCCGGCAGTATCATTAATATAATAAATATCCAAAATATATAAAAACCTATATGTAAATATGATATGAAACCTAAAAACCAAAATAAAATCCAAAAGTAAACTGAAGTTTCTATAAAAAATTTAAATTCGAAATACTTCAGATGTATGACATTTAAAGTACTCTTTACGCTAGTTCCTTCTTTCGACCGAATTAAGGGTGAAATAATGCTAACAATAAAACATACCAAAATTAAAAGGGTAGCAACTATAAACTGACTCATGCAAAGCTGGAAAATAATAACCGGTAATAACAAAAGAACATATTCAATTGTCAGAAAACAAAGGTGATGGTTTCGTTTTGAAAAAACTGACATCAAAAACAACTTGTCTTTTCTATGGTAATCGAGTAATATAACTCCTATTGCACAAAATAAGATAGAGTACCAGGCTTCCCCACTTAACACTCTATCTAATGCGGGGAAAAAAATACCTGTACACACAAAAAGAAAAATCAAACCTAGACCCCACCCTACTGTCTTGCTAATCCTTCCCACTTGCCTGATACGTAGTATTATTAAGCTGATAATCTGGTTTTTCATATCGATCTGGCTTCTTTTGTTGGTATCCAACCCACATCACCAAATTCATTTACCACCTGTGTCCATGTACCAATATGATCCTTTTTGTACACTTTAGTGCCTGGCGGGGATTCAATAATATCCGGACTCTGCTCATCAGGGCCCGCTTTTATTTTTATATTTCCAGACATGATTATCAAGCCAGTATTGTGATATATCTGTTGATTTCTATATCCTGCGGACAATACTGTGACAATAAAAATTGAAATAATTATCACTTTTGAAACTATGGTTTTTGTGTAATTTCCTTTTTGCGCTTTCTCACTTAAAAATAAAAAACCAATCAAAGCGAGTACTATCAGAGATATTGTGGCCCAAGTGCCCGGTGTACATATACCTGCAAATTTATTCCACCATTTAGACAAGACAAAAGACTCTTGTGGTTCTACCAAATCCGGCACACGCATTCGTATGACATGTAAGTCCTTTTTTATCAATTCATCATTAGGGCTGAACTTTAGGGCTTTTTCTAAATATAATATCGCTAAAGCATCTTGACCTAAAAAAGCATAAGCTCTGCCCATATTGCTATACAATCCAAAACCACCCATATTATTTGATTCGACTTTTTTGTAAGCTTCAATGGATTCCTTGTACTTAGCTTTGGCAAAATAGACATTTCCTGTTTTCAGAAGTTCAACCTGACCGTGTATTAACTGACTAAATAAAGATATAATAAAGATAAATTTTTTCATGGTTATGAGATGAATTTATATGTAACCCTAGGTTAAACCAACTTGTTCATTTATTGACATTCTCAGAAATAATATTTGTTGCTTTTCAGTACTAAAAGGTACGACTGACCCATCCTATTGACTATCACCTAGCTTTCCAGCAAAATATGAAATTGAATAATATGATACTCTATTTTTTGCAATAAACTCAGTTAGTTTTATTTTTGCATTGATAAACGCCTGTTCCCGGGTATTGACCAAAAATAAAGAGCTTTCTCCTATTTCAAATAATATTTTTTCAGATACGAACATTTGTTCGTACAGTTTTACAGTTTCTTCAAAAATTCTAATCTGATCGGTTGTGGCCTTCCACTCGTTTACATATACCTGATATTTATTGAATAACTCCTGAGATCTATTGGTTAAAAACATTTCATTTTCACGAATTTTTAATTCTGCAATCTTTAGGTATCCCCGCTCTTTTCTCAAGAACACAGGCATTTTAAATTCAATACCCCATTTATAATTATTGATATTGTAGTTCGTGAGAAAATTGCCTCCAATAGCTTCAGTTACAGGATTGTACTGAATATTTATAAAAGGTTTTAATCTATCCTTTTTTAAGTTTCTATCTACATTCAATTGTTTTGTTTTTTGTCGTATTTGTTCGAGATACGGATGATTTGACACAAAGTCAAATGAGGTAGAAGGTTCAAAATTGATAGTGTTTTGTTTGAGTTCGTTATCTGCTTGAGTAGGTATCTGAAAAATATTTAGTCCAATGTTTTTATTTTCTTCATTCCAGAAGTAACCGGAAAGTATAGTTGACGCATTGGTGTAGTCGAGTTGAGCCTGGTTTAGACCGATCTGAATGATTTGTATTTGTATCTTAGCTTCTACTGTATCTATCTTGGGTCTGTCACCAGTTGAGACATTAAAACGGACTGCGTTGTATCTTTCCTGAGCATTTCGGAGAGAAGTTTTATAGACTTCCAGGACATTGTACGCCCTGAACCAGTCCCAATAAACCAATGTGGCACTGAATATTAATTCGTTCATAAGGTCCTTTTGTCTGGCAGCAGAAAACCTTTGCATGATCTCTGCACTGTTGACACCGGCTCTTCTTTCATCAATAAATAAACCTTGGCCCAAAGACATAGAAACCCCACCGAAAATAAGGCCATTATTGGGAGTTGAGTTTTCTGGACCTAAGAAAACGCCACGATTTAACTCATATCCTGTCTTGATGTCTATGCCGGGCCATGTAGGGATTTTTAGCTCCGAACTAAGAAGGCTGTAGTATTCTTTATTATCAAAGTTTTTCTGACTCAGCCCTCCTGTCAACGTCGGATCAAACCTTCCTTTTGCCTTCAAAAGCTCTGCATCTGCCATTGTATTTTGTAGAGCGGCCTGCATAGTGAGTGGATGATTCGCCCGTATTTTTGCATACAATGCATGCAAGGTAAGTATTATTGTATCCTGAGCCCTTAGTACATTAAATAAGCTCACAATTGTCAGAACTAAAAATATTCTAATCAGTTTGAAGGAGTTATATTTACCTATATTACTTTTTACTTTCACCATCTGACATAGTTTGTGGAATTGCTTTATAATAATCAGGAGGGAATCCATTGATTTGACGCCATAGCTCATACCACACCTGAACATCTCTCATCAACGTCAGCGCTTTCACACCTGCCCCTACCCTCAGTTGGTCCGGCCATGGATGGTTATCTTTTGCAGGTTTTACCAGTATTCGGTACATTTGATTTGGAGAGATAAAATTATCCATAGCCAATACTTCTCCTTGATAGGTACCGTATGAGATTCCCGGCCATCCTGAAAAGATGATTGCCGGCCAGCCATCAAATTGAATCATTACCCTTTGCCCTTTTTCAAATAAAGGCAGATCAATTGGTTTAATATACATTTGCACAGCAAGATCGTAAGTAGCAGGCATGATACTGATTATATCATCTCCTTCTTTTATGGTTTCTCCCAATCCTACTTGTTTAGCCTGTGTGACAAACCCATCCTGTGGAGCTAAAATAAAGTAAAGCGATGTTCTTATTTTATAATTTGAATATTGATTTTTAAGTTTATTTATAGTAGCATCTGTGTCGAACTGACCTGAAAGAGCACTATACTTTTCAGAAGACGCTTTCGCTATTTTGTCCCTATAATCGGCTTCGATGCCATTGAGTTCTATTTTACTATTGATGAGTTCATTTTTGCTCGTCAATAATTTATTTTCTTGTGATATTAATTTAGCCTGTGCTTCCTGAAGTTTTAGATTTCTGTTTTCCAGGTCAGTAAGAGATTTGAGACCTTCATCATACAGTGACTTCATCCGGAGATACTGTTCGTTGGAGATACTAAAATTTATTTTGGCAGCCTGAAAATCGATACTATCAGAGGTAACTTTCAGCACGTTTTGCAAAACAATATTTTTTGCCTGACTCAGTTTAAGTTTATTCGCTTCCTGGAGTGCAGCGATTTGTTTTTCTAGTGCACCTACTTTCTCCTCATACGATACTCTTGAATATTCCTTTGCTTCCAACTGCAATTGAGTATTATTGAGTAGGTTTGGGTCAAAGTATTCATCCTTCACTTCGGAGACCTGAAGTATTGTATCTCCTTTATGCACAAACTGGCCTTCCTGTACATACCATTTTTCAATTCTTCCTGCGATAACAGATTGTATAGTTTGGGGCCGCTGATCAGGGCTGAGCGCGATCAATTCTCCTTTTGAACGCACATTTTGTGTCCACGGCAAAAACATGACGATTACAACAATAAGCACAAGACTCAATGATACTTTTACCAGTCTGTCATACGAATAGGAATATGTATCTTTAAGTATCGTAAAAGAACGAAGATTTTTTCTATTTAAAAGGTGATTAATTGACCTATCAGATAAATTTAACATGATTATTTCTTTTTTGTATTTTTAGAAATAGATTCTATTTTTCCGTCATTGAGTTCAAGAACACGTTCTGTCAAAGCCATTATATCCGGATCTTTGGTGACCACAATAACAGTTCGACGTTGATTTTTATCCAATATATATTTAAATATTTTCATTTTTTCGTGCTTTTCAAGGTTTTTAAATATGTCTTCAACAATCAGAAGTCTTGGATTTTTTATCAGATTTCGTGCTAAAATGATTTTTTGAGCCACACTTCCCGGCAGGGTTTTACCTTGAGGTCCTATTATTGTCTCATAGCCCATAGGTAGTTTATTGATAAAATCAATAAGTCCGATATTTGAAAGAATCGCATTCAGTATATCCTGATTAGACTCTCCCCCTACCATGAGATTTTCAATAATACTGCCATCAAAAATCCTGTCATCAGAAATACATTCTGAAATAAGTGATCTTATCTTATTTATATCATAGTTTTTTAATGGTATCTGATCATAAAAAATACCGCCTCTTTCAGGTTCAAAAAAAGATACCATCAGTTTCAAAAGTGTAGCTTTTCCTGCCCCGTTTGATCCTGTCAAAGCCACCTTCTCATTGGCAGCAATACTGAAGCTAAGGTTTGCCAGGCTGTATTCTACAGTTTCCGGATATTTAAAATACACATTGACAACTTCAACAGATATACCATCTTTTTGTGGAGATTCTGCATTTAATCCTGATCCTGAATTTTCCAGCTCAAGATCTGTGAGCTCGCCTATTTTCTCTATGGATGTCAATAAATCATAGCCCGTTTCTAAGATAAGTACTAGTTTTTCTGAAGATGATATCAGCAGCAAAACTACAATCTCAGCAGCCACAAACTGACCAATATTCATTTGCTGATTGAATACGAGGATACCACCCAATATCAAAAATCCAGCAGCTACGAGTATCTTAAAAATTATAAAAAGATAATACTGTCGTAGGAGAATTTTGAAATGTTTATCTCTGGCACCTAAGTAGGACTCTACCAACATATCCGTCCGATTTACAGGTAATGATGTATAACTGGAAAGCCTGAAAGTAATATTAGTTCTTGCAACTTCTTCCAGCCAGAACGCAACTTTATACTTGTATTTGGATTCATTGATACTTGATTTCAGACCACGGTGAAATATATAGTTACCTATTATAAAAGCAAGGATAGTAACCATCACACTGAAGATTATAAAAAAAGGATGGTAAAATGACAACAGAATCAACCCAAACAATATTTGTAGGCCAGAAGATGTAAATTCCAGTAAAATCTTCGCCACACCTTTTTGAATGGTTATTGTATCAAAAAAACGATTCATTAGCTCAGGTGCATATTGTTTGTACAGTGCCTCCATCTTTATACGCGGTATGCGGTATGTAAACTCAAAAGCTGATCTGGTAAAAATATCTTTTTGTAGGTCTTCAGTTATTTTTAGCTGTATGATCTGAAGTGCCCCGTTAAAAATAAATCCAATGAGTACAATACCGACCAGTAAGATCCATGATGTAGATATTTCCCCACCTTGTATTAAGTTAATTATTGCTTGAATACCTAGTGGCAGGCTCAATGCCACTAATCCATTGATGATGGCAAAAATATACAAATTTGTTATAGATTTGCGATTGGGCTCAAGCATCCTGAAAAACCTTTGTAAGGGCGTGTATGTCGTCATGCTATTTGTTTTTAAAAGTGGAATGATTGATCAAATTTAATGCCAGCTCTGTATAGTATTCAATATATCCCAGATCATTACTATTTATTTCTGTTAATGCCGGAAGGTGTTTTCGGAAAAATATTTGATGATGCATACCCTCAATGATCGTGGTAACCAATGTATTTGGGTAGGGGTAGTCAGGATTAATCTTGAGTATGATGTCGCTAATGATAGCCACTATCTTTTTATAATTAAAAAAAACTCCGTGTCTGTTCAATACATCCACTTCCTTTATCAGATACGCTTTTGATGATTCCTGACAAATAATGTTGAAAAGCCTCTCAAGACTTATACCAGTATCGTTTTCATCTTTTGATGATGTTCCAATAATTTCAATGGCATTGCAAAGTTTTACTTCAGCTGAATCTATATTTGTATTGCGTATAACCAGTTGATACTCTATCCAGCTCCAGTACCAGGACGTAAGATAAAGTAATAGTTTATGTTTATTTTCAAAATATCTGTAAATTGTAGCTTCTGTGGTTCCTGATTTTAGTGCCAGTTTCTTAAAATTAAAATCTTCCAGCCCCACTTCATCGATAAGATCAATGCCGTTTCGAACTAAAATAGTACCTAAAAGACTGCTTGAAGGGTCTTTAATGTAAATATCACTCTTGATATTAGGTGAAAATCGAAAAAGAGTATGTTTCATTTTTTACGATAGTATAATATCCATATATAATAGTATAACTTCTATAATACAATATATTGCTATTAATGTTCAACGATTACATATAAATTTTTGTTAAGAGTTTAAACATTGAGCCATAGCTTCTGTCAAAAGATTTATTAATTTATTTTTATTAATCTTAAAATCTTTTTTATTCTGAAACTTCAAAGCAAATTATTAATTCTTCTCTCTATGGTTTTTCTTATTGGCCTATCTTCTTTTACTTTCAGTCAGCAAAACAAATGGGAAAAATTAGGGGAAAGAAAAGTTAATCTCGGAATGGACCATGACAGGATTGTTGTTGGTGCGGGAGATGGCATTTTCAGCAAATTAAAAATCCGGGTTAGGAATTCGGGTATAAACATGCATCGTATGGTGGTTTATTTTGGCAATGGTGAAAAACAAGAACTCGAAGTAAGGGAAGAAATTCAGAAAGGTGGCGAAAGTCGGATCTTAGATCTCTCTGGTAATAAACGTGTCATAAAGGAAGTGGACTTTTGGTATGATACCAAACGCATTCTCAATGACAAAGCAGTATTGGTGCTTTTGGGTAGACACTAAAATATTATTTGTGTCTTTTAGTGGCCAATAAGCCATATAGAGATAAAAATAGGACCACCAGACCCCGTATCAATAAAATTGGGTGGTTTAGGTTTTTATTTGTAAAATAAAAATTCTGTATAATTTCTGAAATTTCTTATTTCAGTTAAATTGGTATTGTTTTCAACCTACCTGTGGTAATTGAAGGATGAACTTATTCGGCTTCAACAAAAAAACATGATATTCGGCTGAAGCCAAAT
>JAYTNJ010000404.1:0-11978 GCA_043748345.1 Saprospiraceae bacterium | reverse complement strand
CAATATGAAGTTACATTAAATGAAAAAGTAATCACAGAAAATGATAGCAAAATTCAGCGCCTAAAAAATAAACATGAAATACTTATAAATCAATATAGTAGCTTATTAAGGAGTAGTTATTTGAAGAAAATAAGCAACTCTAAGTGGTCTTATCTTTTATCATCTGAAAACCTTAATAAGTTAGTAGTTCGGTGGAGGTATATGTATCAATTTGATACTTTTACAAAACAAAAACTTGAAGAAATTAAAAGTATCACAGGTGAGATAAAAGAAACAAATGAAAAAATTTTAAAGACAAAAGAACAAAGCCTAGCGGTTATACAAGAAACATCAAAAAATGTAGCCGTATTAGTGACTGAACAAAAGGAAAAAGATATTATCGTAAGGAAGTTGCAAAAAGAAGAAGAAAATCTAAAAGCTACGCTTAAAAAGCGCGAAAAAGAACGTGAAAATCTGAATGGGGCGATTGAAAAAGTAATTATTGCTGAGTTGTCCAGATTTAAGGAAAAAGAAAAAACAGATGTAGCTGTTACAAAAAAGAAAGAAATTGATAATACGGGTTTTTCAAAAAATCAGGGAGCTTTGGATTGGCCTATATCTAATGGAAAAATTACAGGGCGTTTTGGCACACACCCCCATCCTACTATAAAAAATATTGAAATTTCAAATAATGGTATTGATTTCACTCTGCCGTTCGGTGATGATGTAGATTGCATCTATGATGGTGAAGTAGTTGGTGTAACAAGTATTCCCGGTTTTAATATTATGGTTATAATACGACACGGAAGTTATTACACCGTGTACTCCAAGCTGAATCAGGTGACAGTCGGTAAAGGCCAAAAATTGAAACGAGGGCAAAAGATAGGTTCTGTCGCGACTGGTGAAAATGGAAGTGTTGAGTTACATTTTGAGTTGTGGAAAGACAAGATTAAACTTGATCCTCAAAAATGGTTTAATAGATAAGACTTTAAATGTTTGTGGCTGTTTTAAAAGGTATTGGAATATTGAAGGAATTGTTAATTTTTAAGAAGACTGACACTATACCCTTTTTCCTTTAATAAAGAAATTAACCCTTTTTTACCTGCCATGTGTGCGGCACCAATTGCGACAAAAGTTGATTTTTCTGATGTTAGGTGCACTATTCTTTCCACCATTTTGAGATTCCTGTCATAAATCATCAAATTTCTTATTTTACCCATACTTTTTTTACTGATTCGATATATCTCTTTTATATCACCTTTAAGGTATAATTGATTCAATTTATGTAGCTTTTCTTTAAAAGAAGAAATATTTTTGACAGTGGTTCTAAAAGATTTTATTTGGTAGTCTAATGGAATATTTCTTAAAACATTTAATTGATCATCGAAAGATTCTATTCCACACATTTCTTTTTCAGAATCCGTCGCATATGTCCATAAATAATGATCTAAAGACTCATTTTTTGATGTAGATATTGATGATTCTGCCAAAAGATTATTGAGGAAAAAAGGGGTAAATCTATCGTACGCCAGAATGTCAAATTTATATGATTTAAGAATGGCCTTCCTATATTTTTCATACTGTTTGGGTCGAAAAAAAGAAGAAAATTTACCATCATCCTTGAGTGTCAGATGAGGTAACATGTTCTGATTAACTGATAAATTTAGGTCCATCTCTCCTGCATAGACCGCAACCTTGTCTATATATTTTTCAGCAACATTCACATATGTATAAGCTTCATCTGTAGCAAGATGCATCGTCCCTAGCATAAAATGACATACTTCAGAATCCTTTTTGTGAAATTTCCATAGCATAATTTGTATCCGGTTTTATATTAAAACAAAATACCGTCTGAAACAGATTTGCCTCAGACGGTATGAATTATTTAAATTACAGGTGGTTACCTATAAAATTACTCTTCTGCATTATCGTAATCGAAAGGAAGTACTTTTTCTTTTTTGACTTTTGATAATGTCATCAAAGTTTTCAGTCTTTCAATTTCTACTATTTGGGATAAAGTTTTGAAAAGCAGTTTTTCGTACGTCGGAATATCCTTACAGACAATTTTGAGTAAAAAATCAGCATCTCCTGTGATGATATAACATTCAGTAATCTCCGGAACATTTTTAACTTTCATTATAAAATTTTCAAGAGCATTGGGTTTTTGCCATGCTAAAGATACCAAAACAAAAGTCTTCACATTCAGACCAATTGCAGAAGAATCAACTTTTGCATGATAGCTTTGAATGATGCCAGATTGCTCGAGTTTTTTAACCCTTTCTAATGTGGGCGCTGGGGACAACCCAATTCGTTTGGATAGATCAAGATTTGTGACTTTACTGTTTTCCTGAAGCATTCTGAGAATCTTAAGGTCTATTTTATCCATTTTGTAGTCTGCCATTGCAAATTATTTTAAAATTTTATTTGTAATTATTAGGAAAATCGGGTGCAAAAGAAATATAATTTCTTATCTAAACCTAACCAATAACGAAATAACTATTTTATTGTTTAAAAAATTGCTAAATATCTGAATATAATTTTGCAATAATCAAGATAATGTTTATTTATAACATAAAAAAAGCCGAAGACTTATTATTCTTCGGCTCCAAAACAATTAACTATGAAAAACGCTTATTTGATATGAACCGGTACGGTATAAACTCGATTATAATCAAGGTCATTTACTGCAATTTTTTTGTAGTTGAGTGTACTTTTTACTACATTATCTAAGTCTCTATTATTTGTGGCGACTACAATTATTTCATTTTGGGCGTTGATGAAAAAACTGATATTCACTCTTGTCTCACCTTTGACGTAATCAGTAAAATCAATGGCATTTAACATGCTTTGAATCTGAGCCCCTTCTGGCTTTTTAGCCTTTGAAAGGTCGGCTGCATTTGAAAAATTTGCTATTAAAGCAAAACTTAAAACTGTTAAAAAACTTTTTACACTTTTCATGATAATAAAATATTTAAGGGTTTAAAAAATCAATTATTTGATAAAAATTATACTCCAATGACGAAGAATCGAAAGGTTAAGTTGCACAGGTTGTACCAATCTGTAATAATACTCTACCAAGTGCAATATTTATCGGATAAAGAGTATTTTGGCATATTATCTATTTTTTGTAAAGAAAAATTTATAAACATTATCATTGACCTTTTAGTTAGTATTTTAGTAATAAGCAATTAAAGATATGAATGTAGTAGTTAGTGGTGCATCCAAAGGTATAGGAAAAACGATTGCCCTGAAATTTGTTTCAGAAGGCCATAATGTTGCCATTTGTGCCAGAAACGAGGATAGCCTGATAAGCTTTAAAAAAGAAGCCCAAGAAATAAATGGCAGTGTCGAAGTCTTAACTTCAGTTACGGATATCAGTAAAATTGAAGAAATTATTCAATTTGCTAGGTCGTGCGTCAAAAGATTCGGGCATATTGATGTACTTATAAATAATGGAGGCATTTTTGTGCCCGGTAAGATCAGCGAAGAAGAACCCGGTAAACTCGAGAAACTTATTGAAACTAATCTTTACAGCGCATATTATCTCACCAGAGAGATTTTGCCGTTTATGCACACTTCATCCAAACCCCACATATTTAACATTTGCAGCATCGCAAGTTTTATGGCATATCCTAATGGCGGATCTTACAGTATATCAAAATTTGCATTGTTGGGATTCTCAAAAGTCCTTCGAGAAGAACTAAAATCTTCTGGAATTAAAGTAACTTCTATCATGCCGGGTGCTACATGGTCAGATTCATGGGCGGGAGCAAATCTGCCTTATGACAGAATCATGGAAGCTAAAGACATAGCTGAAACTCTTTGGAGTGCATATCAGTTAGGGCCTTCTGCGGTGGTGGAAGAAATTATCATCAGGCCGTTACTGGGGGATTTGTAAAAGTATTAAAAGTTAAAAATGGGAACTATAATTATGTATCATGAGTTTTTAGACTTATCAAAAAAAATGAAAAAAAATGAAAATTAATTCATTATATATTGTATCATTATCAAGTTTTCTTCTGTTATCATCATGTAAACAAGAAGGGCCACAACCTGCTGGCATGGTAGGTCTTTATGAGGTAAGTGTTAGATTAAAAGATGGAGTGATAGATAAAAAATCTATTCGAAATGAAATAAACGCGGCAATGGATAAGGCAGAAGATGAAATCCTGAAAGCAAAATATGAATTAGAAAGCGATATAGATCTAGCATCTGTTGATACAGCAACCATTGAAGGCAAGATCGAATATGCAGCAAAGACATTCGGCAAATCAATGGCAGAAGTTGGTATCGAAATGGGCGATCTTGGAAAAGATCTGGGTGAAGCTATATCCGGATTGGCAGTAAACAGTCTGGATTATTCTGAAGATCTTCTTAAAAATATAAAACTACATGTAGAACTACAAGAAGATGGCAAAATAAATAGTAAAAAATCATTACTTAATTTAGGACTGGCTGATGCCCGATGGGAAGTAAAAGGTGATGATTTTTTATTTACAAACGATAATGGACAACAACCGGAAGTAATGAAAATCGCAAGAAAAAATAAAGATGGATTTACTTTAGAAAAAGACGATGTTTTTATTGATTTTGTAAGAAAAGTACAATAACTTCTGGCTGGTTGTTCTCATTCCTAAGATCATTCTTATCAAAAGTATTATGCTTTTATTTGTAAGATGTGTGAATAACAACAAAATTTTAATAACTCGAATAATCTGGGATGGTTATATTAAACATAAGAATTGACCTGTACGATTAAACAATAAATTGTTAGACCTTATTATCTTTATCGAGAAGACCGTCCAGAAAGTGTACTTCTTGTCTTGCCTGAGTGAATTTATGTGTATTATACTCATTAGAACCATTTCTTGGTATTGAAAGAGAATGCCAGACATCATCAGAAAGCTGTTTGCATTTTGTTACTATCTGCCCGCAATGGTAGCTATAATGGCATAATTGTCTAAGGATAGCATCTGATACAGTAAGTCCTTCATTCCGGATATAAATTATTCGAGACAAATCTTTCTCATCAAGCTTTTCTAAGGTATTAAAAAGTACATTCCATCCTTCCTCCCACAAAGAATAGTAATTCTTCTCTGGATAGATTGGATGCTTCAAACTCAGTATCCCTATTTCGCCAAGTCTTTTCTCCGTCCTCTTCAAAAATATTAGTCCATCTTGATTTCATATTTCCTGCCATGTGCCTTATTATAATAGCAACACTGTTATCTTCAAGTTGGGTCTGAATATGAAAATCGTGGTCCTTAATTTGAGCCATAGCTTTATAAGCCAATTGTTTGTAATACATGAACTGTTTTAATGAAGACTGCAACATTTTAACCTGCTTATTTTTAACTTTTACATAGATAAACAGTTAATAAACTTAGCTGTTATTTCATTTGTTTAAAGTTGATATCATTTATTTGATTAATTTTGTAGCTTTTATAAGCTTTGTCAAGCTTTTTCCTCTAATATGATTAAAGATTTATTTTTCCATTTTGGTAGCTTTATTGTATGGCAAGGTCAGATTTATAAAAGACCTGAAAACGGTAGTATGTATTATAAGGAGACTATCCGTCAAATGTATGATATAGGTATAGGCTCTTTTCCTATAGTTTTTCTCATTTCTATTTTTATAGGTGCCGTTACTTCGGTACAGTTTTATTATCAAATGGCTGGCACCTTGATACCACCATATTATATAGGCTATATAGTGAGAGATATGACTATCATTGAGTTAGCACCAACGATAACATGCTTGGTGTTGGCTGGAAAAGTAGGAAGTAATATGGCTGCAGAGTTGGGAGGAATGCGACAAAAAGAACACATAGATGCCATGGAAATAATGGGTGTTAATACTTCTGCATATCTCATTATGCCTAAACTTATTGCTGCCATTCTTATGATTCCTGTGTTGGTTTGCGCCGCCGCTTTAATTGGTATTTTAGGCGGCTATATTTCAAGTGTACCTACGGGCTTATTTAGTTCAGCAGAATTCATCAAAGGCATAAGGTCATTTTTTGTTCCATACAATGTTTATATGATGATGGTAAAAGCAGTAGTTTTTGCCTACATTCTAACCAATGTTTCATGTTATCAGGGCTATTTCGTAAAAGGCGGTAGCATAGAGTTGGGAGAGGCCAGTACACGGGCAGTGGTTTATAGTAATATTTTGATTTTATTGGCCGATTATGTAATTGCTCTTGTTCTCACAGCCTGATATAATAAAAATGATACGAGCAGAAAAAATATTTAAAAATTTTGGTGAACAAGAAGTACTAAAAGGTATTGATTTTACTTTTGAAGCTGGAAAAACCAATCTGGTAATTGGGAAAAGTGGGTCAGGAAAAACAGTATTGTTAAAAATACTGGTGGGCTTGTTTAAACCTTCCAGTGGCAGTGTTTGGTATAACGACATAGATTTGGTCACCGCAGACAAGGAAACTTTAAGAAAACTTCGCATGCAGGTGGGAATGCTGTTTCAGGGTAATGCTTTATTTGATTCCATGACAATTGAAGAAAACATCCGATTCCCTTTAGACATGTTCACGCATAAGACATTGAAAGAAAAAACTACGCAGGTCAATTATTGCCTTGAACGGGTAAGTCTTCCGGGTATAAATAAAAAATATCCTTCTGAGATTTCAGGTGGAATGCAAAAGAGGGTCGGGATAGCCAGAGCCATCGTGCTTAATCCCAAGTACTTGTTTTGTGACGAACCCAATTCAGGCCTCGATCCCCAGACTTCTATTACTATAGACGACTTGATTCAAGACATCACAAAAGATAATAAGATAACCACTATCATCAACACACATGATATGAATTCTGTCATGGAAATAGGAGAAAATATTTGTCTTATAGACAAAGGACTCCTCGCGTGGAAAGGAAATAAAGATGAAGTGTTAAAGGATGAAAATGAAGTATTGCATGATTTTGTATTTGCTTCACCATTTTTACAAAAACTCGTTGAAAGCATAAAATAAATCACCTAACAATGTCATAAATGCTTAGTTTAATGTGTTATTGTTGTTTTAATCTACGTATTGATTACTCTTGATTATTAATCATAAAAAATTAATTAATAACGCTTAACCATGATGTCGTTTAAGTTTTTTTTAAAGATAGCCGGAATTATTGGACTGAGTTTTTGCATTCTAGCTTATTTATACCTTAATACTGATAGTCCTTTCCCGCCATTTGATATAAAAAATACAGAAGTCTCCGTTAGCTCAGAAATTAAAGATGGTTCAAGTCTAAAATCAAAAGATACACTTCAATTAAATATTCTGAGCAAAGGTGAGTGGTTTACTGATTTAACCGGGAGAGTCATGATACTTCATGGGATTAATGTAGGAGGAAACTCCAAGATTCCATATACTCCCAAGTTAGAAAGCCATATAAAAGAAAACTTTTATGAAAGTGCCAAAACTGTGTCCTTTGTTGGAAGGCCATTCCCCTTGGAAGATGCTGATGATCATTTCATAAAACTTTCAAAATGGGGCTACCGTTTTATCAGGTTGCTGATAACATGGGAAGCAATTGAACATGAAGGGGCCGGTATTTATGATGAAGAATATTTGAATTATATAAAAAAAATAGTTGAAAAAGCGGGAGAACACTCTATAAATGTTTTCATAGACCCTCATCAGGACGTTTGGAGCCGTTTTTCCGGCGGAGATGGAGCTCCGTACTGGACTTTTGAAAAAGCTGGAATGAATCCTAAAAATTTTACAGAATCAGGAGCGGCAACTATTCACAATATCGAAGGAGAACCATTCCCAAAAATGATATGGCCGACAAACTATGATAAGCTAGGGGCAGCAACTATGTTTACTCTTTTCTTTGGTGGCAAAGATTTTGCTCCTGACATGATGATAGATAATGTAAATGCACAGGAATATCTGCAATCGCACTTTATAAATGCTATCAAACAGGTTGCTCTAAAGCTTAAAGGGCTGCCAAATGTCATTGGTTTTGACACATTTAACGAACCAAGTAGCGGATATATCGGAATAAAAGATTTGAATTCATATGGTGAACTGTTAAATGGTATTGTCCCGACTTATTTTCAAGGTATGGTGGCTGGTGGAGGAAATAGTGTTGAAGTTAGTCGATATAAATTTGAATTAACCGGGCCAAAAGAAGTAGAAAAATTCATGCTAAATCCTTTAAAAAAATCAGCTTGGAATGAAAATAAAAATGATATATGGAGCAACGTAGGTATCTGGTCATACGATAATGATGGTAAACCCTTAATCTCGAAGCCGAACTACTTTTTTTTAAGAAATGGCCGTAAAGTAGATTTTAATAAAGACTATTATAAACCTTTTTTAATGAGATACCACGATGCCATTAGGGCAATAAATCCAAAATGGATGATATTTATTGAACCCTCTTTTAAAAGTGAAATACCTGAATTTACTGAGACTGAAGCTAAATATTTAGTAAACGCCCCTCATTGGTATGACATCGTGTCACTACTGACAAAAGAATACTATTCATGGTTTAACGTGGACAGACGTGACAGAAAACCTATATTTGGAAAAAAGGCTATCAGAAAGACTTTTCATGACCAGCTTCAGGATAAAATAAACACTACAAAAATTCATATGGGCAGCAAACCAACCTTAATTGGCGAATTTGGAATTCCCTTTGATCTTGATAATAAAAAGTCATTTGAGTCTGATGATTTTACTCAACAAAAAAAGGTACTTGATAGATCATTCAGGGCTATGGAATCAAATATGCTTAGTTACACCCTTTGGAATTATACATCGGATAATTCAAATCAATTTGGAGATAAGTGGAATGGTGAAGATCTCTCAATATTCAGTACTTCTCAGAAAAAAAATACAAAAGATATAAACTCTGGTGGCAGAGCACTTGAAGCTGCTGTCAGACCATATCCATACAAAGTGGCAGGAACTCCTTTAAATTACCATTTTAACATGGATAAAACTGAATTTTATCTTGAATTCACATCTGATACATCTATCAATAGTCCAACAGAAATATTTATTCCAGATGTACACTACGGTGATGGTTTTGAGGTAAGACATACTCCGGGAAATTTATCATTTGATAAAAGCAAAAATTTACTTCTATTTATGGCTGATAATCCAGGCTTGCAGAAAATATTGATCAATAAACGAAGCCTTTAGGGTAAGAGTATAATAATCAATGCTTTAAAAAACTAACACGATTGCCTTTAAATCAATTACACCAGATGCGGCTCACTCTTGCGCTCCCCTATTTGTTGACGCCACATCGCAAAATATAGACCTTTTTCTGACACAAGGCTTTCATGGGTACCGGTTTCGACCACATGGCCTTTTTCAAGCACAAAAATTTTATCTGCATGCATGATGGTAGATAATCTATGAGCAATAAGTACCATCATGTGTTTTTGTGTAGCTGCGATATTTTTGATGGTAGCGGTGATTTCAGTTTCTGTGATGGAGTCAAGTGCCGATGTAGCCTCATCAAATACTATCAGTTTAGGATCACGAAGCAGAGCTCTTGCTATAGAAAGTCTTTGCTTTTCGCCACCAGAAATTTTTATACCACCTTCACCAATGATTGAATCGATGCCATTTTCACTCCTTTCAAGTAAAGATTGGCACGCTGACTTGTTCAAAACCTCTAATATCTGCATATCGGATGCTTTAGGGTTTACAAATAAAAGATTTTCCTTTATCGTACCCGAAAATAGTTGAGTATCCTGGGTCACAAAACCGATCTGATGCCTGACCTCTTCAATGTCAAGACTGGTTGAATCGACGCCATTATAGAATATTTTACCTCGCTCAGGTGAATATAAACCCACCAATAATTTTACCATTGTAGTTTTGCCGGATCCCGAAGGCCCCACAAATGCAATAGTTTGACCTTTTTCCACCTTAAAACTGATATCTTCCAAAGCATTTGTAGAACCTGATTTATGTTTGAATGAAACATGTTCAAATGCAAACGTTTCAAGATCATAGATATTAACAGGATTATCCGGCTTCTTTTCTAAAGGTGCGCTCATGATAGACTTAAAGTTGATAAGTGATGCTTCGGCTTCCCTGTAAGAAAGTATCACATTACCCATTTCCTGAAGCGGACCGAAAATAAAAAAACTATAGAACTGTAAGGTCATCAATTGGCCAACTGTTAGTTCATCCTTAAATATTAATACCAACAGGAAGAACATTATGGATTGTCGCAGAAGGTTTACAAATGTACCTTGGACAAAACTTATGCTACGGATATCCCTTACCTTTTTAAGCTCCAGCTGAAGGATTTTCATAGTAGAAATATTTAACCTTTTGATCTCCTGATTTGTCAGTCCAAGACTTTTTACTAATTCTATATTTCGCAAACTTTCTGTAGTTGCACCTGCCAATATATTTGTTTCTTTGACAATGTTTTTTTGAATAATTTTAATTTTTTTGCTGAGAAAATTTGTGAGTGCAAATAATAAAAAAGAAGCTAAAAAGTAAATCAATACCAACCTGGGCTCTACAGAAAAGGCATAAATCATAACAAAAACTATTCCTACCAATGATGCGAACAGCACGTTGATACAATTAGAAATAAATTTTTCTGAGTCTGATCTCACCTTTTGCAAAATATTCAGCGTCTCTCCACTACGTTGATCTTCAAACTGTTGAAAAGGCAATTGAAGAGAATGTTTTAACCCATCTGTATAAACTTTTGCTCCAAATTTCTGAATGATAAGACTGGTGACGTAATCCTGAAATGCTTTGGCAATTCGGCTTACCATAGCGACTCCTACAGCAGCCAAAATCAGTAAACCTACACCTCTGACAAAGTCATTTTGATTATAAGAGCTTGGCTTAGATGCGAACCTATCAATGATCTTTCCAAAGATATAGGGATCCAACAATGAAAAAGTTTGGTTTATAGCGGCAAGTAAAAGCGCAAGAAAAATAAGCGCTTTATAATTTTTCAGGTATTGAAAAAGTAATTTCATGTGTCTATTGTAATAAAATTAAACGTATTCTTAAAAGCCAGATAACCTACTATCAGGTATTAAAGAGTATAATTATAAAGTTTTAATAATTACCCAATACTAATACATAGTCTTGATATGCTTTGTTGTTCAAGCCAAAATAAATTTTAAAAACTGGCAAAAATGCTAGTAATGGTAAATCAATAAAGTTATTCAATAAGAGTATTTTTAATGATCGTAACTAATCACCTTTGATATTTTCCAATTCCCAGCTCTTTTGCGCCAGATGTGAATAAACTTAAAAGTTCCTATCTCTTGTTTACCATCCTCCATGTGTGCGAATTGATGAATGCCAATCTCTATGGCACCATAATTTTTAACGGGATACACTTCAAGCGAACCGGGCATAAGTTTGCGGGTTAATTTGTTGTCCTGGATAAAAGTTTTTTTAAAATTTTCAAAGCACTTTTTGTAAGGTACTAATCCATTATTATCTTGAAACCATTCTAAATCTTTAGAAAACATAGATTTAAATTTTTCAAAATTTTGCGAATTAAAGGCAACAGTCATAGCTTCATCCATAGTAGAAATCTCATTATACAATTCTTGCGATACTGGGGTATACTTTTTTTCACCGTTGCTGGCTTTATCTTTTGATAAGGATGAGTTATTCTTTAAATTTGGATCAGGTGTTAGGTCATTTTTATCCTTGCAACCCAGATTAAAAAAAACGCTTAGAATTATCAAAAGAATTATTTTACGTTTCATATCAGTATTCTAAATTTTTGCAGTTCGATAATCAAAAAAGCAACTTTCATGCATGGATTGAATATCCTGAATATTGTTTTTACTGCTTCGATTTACCATTAATTAAATTCTAGATTCTAAATAATACAAAGAATAGTAAATTCCATAACACATAATGTTTTGAAATTGATAATTTTATACTAAAATGGTCATTAACTAAAGTTTCGGAGTAAAACTAAGCATATTCTGTGGTATTTTGGGGTTTTATTTCAAGCAGGAACTCAAAACCTTG
>JAYTNJ010000403.1:0-9508 GCA_043748345.1 Saprospiraceae bacterium | reverse complement strand
CAAATAAGGTATTAATAGGAGTCACTGATGCCATGTCATCAAAAGAACGTCAGTCCACCATAGACAAAAATCTTGCTGATGTGCGGAAATCTTACGTATTGGCAAGTTATCAGGATGTTTCTATCAAACCATTTTTTGACGGAAACCAGTATTTTGCATTTGTCACTACCATATTTAAGGATGTAAGACTGGTAGGTGCTCCGCCGGAGTCTATCGGTAAATTTGGATCAGATACGGACAATTGGGTATGGCCGCGTCACACGGGTGACTTTTCACTTTTTAGGATTTATGCTGGCAAAGACAATAAACCGGCAGATTACTCTCCTGACAATATGCCTTATGTACCGAAACACTTTCTTCCCATATCAATGGATGGTATATCAGAAGGTGATTTCACTTTGGTTTTTGGTTTTCCGGGCAAAACAAATGAATATCTGCCATCCACCGCTATAAGGCAAGTGATAGAAGTCCTTAATCCTGCCAAAATATCCATCCGTGAGACCTCACTGAAAATCATGGACAAATATATGAGACAAGATGAAGGCACTAAAATTAAATATGCATCCAAGTATGCATCTATAGCCAATGCATGGAAGAAATGGATAGGTGAGTCCCAGGGCCTTAGACAAAGTTATGCCGTGCAGAAAAAAAAGAACTATGAAGCTGAGTTTACAAAAAGGTTGAAACCTGACAGTCCCTATCATAATATATTGCCACAACTGGAAAAACTTTACAAAGACATTGACGAGTATGCTCTGGCTCGAGATTACTATTCAGAAATTGCTTTAAGAAATGTAGAAATAGTTGGAAAGATGGGGGATTTCAATAAACTCGTGACCGCATTTGAGAATGGTGGCGAAAAAGCATACTCTGAACAGCTTGCAAAATTTAA
Source organism: Saprospiraceae bacterium (assembly GCA_043748345.1). GTDB lineage: Bacteria > Bacteroidota > Bacteroidia > Chitinophagales > Saprospiraceae > OLB9. The sequence goes on along the minus strand of JAYTNJ010000403.1, from coordinate 8,616 downwards.
AGTGACACTTCCTGCATTTTACAAAGACTTTGACGCAACTATAGACCGAGAAAAGTTTGCAGCATTGTTAACAATGTATGTTGACAAGATTCATCCAAAATTTGTCCCTATGTATCTGCAACGCGAAAACCTGGGAATGTCGGAAGATGAAACCTATGATGTGATGGTTGCAGACCAATTTATGTTAAGCAGTCTTACCACTGAAAAGGAAGTAAATGAAATATTGAAGCTATCCCCTGAAAAAGCAATTGCTGCAATCATAAGCGATCCTTTGTTTGCATTGAGTAAAGCATGGGCAGATTTTTACAATCAAGAAATTTCAAACCCTTATAATAGTTTACGGAAAGAAATAGACCTGCTTTTAGAAAAATACACTAAAGCCCAAATGGAGGTATTTAGGGAAAAAAGATTTTATCCTGATGCCAATAGTACTTTACGAGTCACTTATGGAAAAGTCAATGGATACCAGCCTCGCGATGCTGTGGCGTATACTCCTGAAACATTTCTGGATGGCGTAATAGAAAAGTATATACCGGGAGATTATGAATTTGACGTATCCCCACGAATGCTGGAGTTGTTTAAAAACAAAGACTATGGCGCTTATGCTGATAAATCAGGCAAATTACCGGTATGCTTTTTAGCATCAAACCATACTACAGGGGGTAATTCCGGAAGCCCGGCCATCGATGCATACGGCAATCTGATAGGCCTTAATTTTGATAGGGTGTGGGAAGGTACAATGAGTGACCTTAATTATGATCCAAATATTTGCCGCAATATTATGGTTGATGTCAGATACATTCTTTGGGTAATTGATAAGTACGCTGGTGCAGGACACTTGATAAAAGAAATGAAGATGGCATATCCGAAAACCAAAATATCCAAAACCAAAAAGAAAACGTAACTTTGCTAAATTATATCAACAATTCTGCATGAAAATTTTAAAATCAAATTTTCTTATTTTTGTCAGTTTACTCCTGATATTGAATATAGTTTTTTCATCTTTTTCTGGTAGTAATCATTTAGAATCCGGTTCGGGTTATATAAATGATGATAATTCTAAAAATGTCATAAAGGGAATCACTGTGGTGGCACCACCCAGGGCTATAGGTGCTCCAGCCTTTCAAAAACTTAAGGAAATACATACTGAATGGGTTTGTTTTGTTCCTTATGGATTTACAAGAAAAGGAAATACAGACGTCCGATACAATATGGACAGACAATGGTGGGGGGAAAAAATCGTTGGCACAGAATCGTGCATTACTGATGCAAAAAAGCAGGGGTTGAAGGTCATGTTAAAGCCCCAGGTTTTTATGGGTGGTGGATGGATAGGTGATATGGATTTTGATACTGAAGATAAATGGGTGACATGGGAGGGTAATTACAGAAAGTTTATAATGGACTATCTTGCCGTCGCTGCCAAACAAAATGTTGAAATGTTTTGTATCGGTACAGAATTTAATATCTCGGTGGTAAAAAGAGAAAAATTCTGGAAAGATCTTATCAAAGAAATGAGAAAATCGTACAAAGGACAACTTACTTACTCTGCCAATTGGGATAATTATGAAAAAGTGGGTATCTGGAATGATCTGGATATCATAGGCATCAGTAGTTATTTTCCATTATCAGAAGCCAGAAACCCTACTGTAGGCCTTCTGGTAAAAGAGTGGAAGCCTATAGTCAGAAAACTCAAAGGATTTTCAGCAAAGAATAAAAAAAGAATCCTTTTTACTGAATATGGTTACATGTCAGTCGATGGATGTGCGGGTAAAACCTGGGAAATCGAAAAGGCTAAACACCAGTTAAATATCAATCATTTTGCGCAAAGTAATGCATACGACGCCCTTTGGACAGCTTTGTCTGCTGAAAGTTTTTGGGCAGGAGGATTTCTATGGAAATGGTTTCCGGACGGTATGGGACATGAAGGATACCCCGAAAAAGACTATACACCACAAGACAAACCTGCCGAAAGTATTATCAAAAAATGGTTTGCCTTTATTAAAAAAGTGTAAATTATGGTTTCTGTAATTCATACTGTCGCAGAGCTTAAAAATGTAATTGAACGGTATACATCATCTAGGCAAAGTGTGGGTTTTGTTCCCACTATGGGAGCTTTACATCGGGGTCATGTGTCATTAGTTAACAAAGCCGGACGCGAAAATGAACTTGTGGTTGTGTCAATATTTGTCAATCCTACCCAATTTAATGATAAAAATGACTTGGAAAAGTATCCCCGAACACTCGAAGCTGATGTGGGTTTACTAAATCCCGCAGGTGCGGATATTGTTTTTGCTCCATCAGCAGACGAAATTTATCCGTATGGCAAAGAAGTAGGTGCAGATATTGATCTTGGAGGATTGGATACTTATATGGAAGGTAGTTTCAGGTCAGGTCATTTCAACGGCATGGCACAGGTGGTAAAGAGGCTCCTGGATATAGTCACGCCTGACAAACTTTATATGGGACAAAAAGACTTTCAGCAATTTACGATCGTCGCTCACATGATAAAAACATTTCAAATAAAAACGGAGCTTGTAGTATGCAGAATCATCCGAGAAGCCAATGGTCTTGCAATGAGTTCCCGCAACGAAAGACTAACAAAAGAAACCAGAGAAACAGCAGGCTTGATATACCAAACATTGCAAGCTGTCAAAAAATACAGAAATAAGAAATCTATCTTTGAACTGGAACGTTACGGAATGCGAAAACTAGAAGTAAGTCCATTTAAGCCAGAATATCTGAAAATCGTAGATGGGTACACATTACAACCGATACAATCCTTAAATGATACTCCTTATGCCGTTGCTTGTGTAGCCGTACACGCTGATGGGGTGAGACTCATCGATAATATTATCCTGAAAAACATCTGATCGGATGGCTCTAAGACATCCCATCGGTATGTTTTTCTTCAAGATAGCGGTGGGACGTCGGCAAGCCGTCCGTTATCTCGGATTAAAAATATGTTGCACGTTAGTGAAACAAGTAGTACCTTTGTGAAATGAAAAGTAAAAAGTTCAGAAAGGTTGTTAGGTACAAGGAATACTTTAATGATTTCTTCAGAAATCAACCAACTAAAGGTAAAAAAGAAGATTGTCTGGGCACTTGAGCTTATAGAAGATCTGGAGATGGTACCTGAAACTCATCTAAAACATATAACGGGAACCGATGGTTTTTATGAAATTAGAATAAGTCAAGGAAGTAACATTTATAGAATATTTTGCTTTTTCACGGGTGATCAGCTTGTAATCTTGATGAATTCATTTCAAAAAAAAACAGAAAAAATACCTAAAAAGGAAATACAAAAAGCATTAAAAATAAAAGAAGAGTATGAGCAAGAAAACAAGTAAATTAGGCACTTTGGACGAACTCAAAGAAGAGTTCTTCGGCCCAAAAGGAACAAAAGACCGTGATTCACTAGAAGAAGGTTATGTTAACTTTAAAATTGGAGCGATGCTTCAAGAAGAAAGGCTTAAACAAGGATTGACCCAACAAGAGCTTGCTGACAAAGTAGGAACAACAAAATCTTATATTTCAAAAATAGAAAACAGTGTGAAAGAAGCCAGACTTTCAACACTTGAAAAAATTGTGAAACTAGGATTTGGTGGTGAATTAGAATTGAAAATAATAATGAATTAAAAACCCGAGATAACAAACCGTAGACTATCATGCCGCCCTATCGGGACGGCAAGCCGGCTACGGCAGCCGACCGCAAGAGATGGCTCTAAGACATCCCATCGGTATGTTTTTCATATTCCATCAAGATATCGATGGAACTTGTGAAAGCCGTTTGAAAAATTCATTTCAATACAACTGGTAGGCAACGCCGAGCTGTATATTATTCAATTTTGTGGTAACATTTGGTATAGGCACTCCAGTTGCATTAGTAAACTCAATATCAAGAAATGAACCAAGGCTGCCTGCAAATTGGGCTTGAAGCGAAAATCTTTTAAAAGGAAATACTCTCAACCCTGCCACATATGTAAAATCAGCTGGTTTTGACAGTTTGGTTTTGGCTTCATTCCATACATCTCCAATGTTGGTTTTTTCGCTTGTCCTTATACCAATACCCAATCCTCCATATATGGCCAAAGGTTTGATAAATCTAAATTGTGCTTGCGGTATCAGATCCAGATATTGAAATCTATATCCTGCGACCGGAACGTTAATCACTTCCTCATAAGTGTATCCCTTTCTTGAAAACTGAATATCCAGTCCAATTGAAAACAATTCATTAAGTCCGATTTCAGGTCTGATGGATAGAAAATAATTAGTAGCAGAATTAAGTTCAGGAGCCTGTATATTTTTAAAACTGATATTGGAAAAATTAGCTCCTCCGCCAGCATGAATTCTGAATTGAGCATTTGAAGACATTGAACATGCCAATAATAAGATTAGAATAAGTTTTGGCTTCATGATCAGGTTTTATTTAAAAACGATAATGTAGGCTCAATTATTGCCGGTCTGATTTTTAGTGGATATGAAAATCTATGGTTGTTTTTAAGAAAATCATTTCTTCTAATTTTTACTTGAAAGTAGATGCCATTTCTTTTGAAAGTCGCTCGGCAGACCAGTTGCCGGGCACAAGTAACCTTCTGATAAATTGGTGGGGTACATTGTCACTACGTTTACCCGAAAGTTGAAAAGATGCATAAATTCCCCTTTTTTGTAGTTCAGCAGCAGCATATTCATTGCATAATCCGAAGGGATATGCCAGATAACACACATTCATACCTATAATCTCTTCCAGTTTTTTTTTAGGGTCTTCGATTTGTTTTTTCCACTCTTTTTCCGGTAGTTTTTTAAGATTCTGATGATCATAAGTATGGTGGCCTATACAATGACCTCTTCTGGCCAGGTCTTTTATATTTGATGCTTTCATGTAATTTTTTTTACCAATAGTAACAGTCATAATAAAAAAAGCACCTTTGTAGCCATATTTTTCAAGAAGTGGAGCTGCCAGTGTGTAATGATCTAATCGATTGTCATCAAAACTAAACATAACGCACTTTTCAGGAAGAGCTTTACCAACCACATAATAGCTGTAAATATCTTCCGGCAAAACGGATTGATATCCAGACTCTTTAAGCTTACGTAATTGGGATTCCAATACTTCAGTACTTATGAAATACGGTCCTGATTTTTCGTCTTTTTCAAAAATATTGTGATAACTCAGGATAGGAATTTCCTTTTTAGCAATAAGAATTTCTGCTGGTTTTGCAGTGTTAATCAGGATACTAAATAATACGAAACATAAAATCTTCATAATGTAGTTTTTTGCTATTATTGTGTCATTCATCCGCATCAAGCGGATCATCATTCATCATTCATCATTCATCATTCATCATTCATCATTCATCATTCATTGTTCATTGTTCATTGTTCATTGTTCTTCGTTCTTCATTCTTCATTCTTCATTCTTCGTTCATCGTTCAGATTGTTCATCGTTCATCGTTCATGGTTCATCGTTCAGATTGTTCATCGTTCTTCATTCATCGTTCAGATCGTTCATCGTTCAGATCATTCATCCGCCTCAGGCGGATCGTCGTTCAAATCATTGGTATTGTATGTAAATAGGCTTCGGATACAATTTTAATACTTCATCAGGTTTCATCATCCGATAGGGACTGTCAAGTGTATCATTTTTATAAAACAACTTAAACCCTGTGAACTGAACCGGATACCCTGATACAAATCTACGATATGAATCCACTTTTTTGGCGGGAAATCCAAAACCATCCATGTCCACCACCACCTGTACTTCCGATGACAATTTTATCTGATCTGAGTTGGTAATCATACCTTTGGTAAAACGATGAACCACCAGGATCTTTGGTTTTAAGTTATGTTTTTTGACTATATCTGACAAAAAATCTATAGCAAAATTTATATCTGATGCATCCAGTGATCCGATTTTTCTGCCGGGGATGGTTCCGTCCTTCATGGACCACTCAGGATCTATGCCTAGGTGCACATTTTCATTCATAAGGTATTTTTCCAAAGTGGGCACTTCGTCCTTTATAGTACTATGCCCCACTTGTACATCCAAAAAAGTGATTCCATTAATTTTATCGCCCAGTTCTATGGCCTTGAGTATTTGTTTTTCAGGCATCCTGAGTCGGTAAGTATTTCCTTTGCCAGGTTTGCTTTGGGCTGTGATGGCAATATAGTGTATTGCAGGAAGTGCCGGAGTCAAAGAATCGGCTTCATTCCAGGCTTTTACTTCTTTTTCCAGGCCAATGATCACTTCTCCTTCCGGTAGGGCACCTAATATGCCCATGTGTTTAGAGTAAAAATTACCGTAATACGCTATAATACGTTTGAAAGGCAATATAGCACCAACATGTGGTATAGGATCTGACACAGGCCATTTACCTCCTATACTATCATGAGCTAAAGCAGCCACCTTATCGATATATTCTGATGTATCCATCATCAGCATCGGGGCTATTTTACTTGTGCTGTCTGCTATTATATTTTTCTCAGATTCTTTGGCAACAGAAGGGTTTTTGCAGGAAAGTAAGCCCGAAAATATGACGACTGCAACATAGAAACATGCAGTTAATTTTATTAATTTCAACATAAAAGTTCTTATTATTTGACAGGAGTCATTTTATATCCTGCTTTTCTGAGCAAATGTATCACACCTTGAGGCCCACCTAAATGCCCGGCGCCTACAGCAAAAAAAGTCTGCCCTTTTTTAGCTTCATCTATGATCATCGGTATCCAGGTTTTATTTCTACCGACCAGCAGTTTATCTTCAAATCCGGCTACCGAACTGCCTTCTTCTGAGATCATGTTAACCATAGCATGGATATCCTGAGTCACATACATATCAGTCATCTTCTGAAACTCATCATCCTTGCCAGTAATTCCTGATGATTTGATAGCATCTACCAGCATTTTGGCCTGAGCATCGTATGGGATTTCGTCAAAAAGTCCTATTTGAAAATCTATGCTTTCGAGTCCCGCAGTTACTTTATTGGTGTTTTTTGCCATTTCCATAAATTCCATTTCGTAGGATTTCATATTACCGTTTTTCAGTCCGGATGGGTCCATATCTCCGTAAGCAAAGACCGTGAGAAACATAGGTTTCATACGCTCCAGCATAAATATAGGGAGGCCCATTTTTTGAAAGTGGTCTCCGATCATCTTATATTCATCATCAGTGACCAGATCTTTGAGAGTTTTGTTGTCCTTCATAAATATTTTATTCATCATACCCATCAGTTTGGAGATGTCAGACATTTCTTTCATGTCGATTTCGAATATTACTTTTTTTGCTGCATCAAAGGCTGACATAGTACCTTTAGGCAGGAAAAAATCTTTACTATTGATGATGTGAATGGTACCATACAGGAAGGATGGCTTACTGACACCTGGACCACTGATTTCCCAGAGGAGTGCTTTTTCAAGCGGTTTATATTCCAAGGCTGTGTTTTTGGTCGTCTTACATGACCAAAAGCCCGAAAAAATAAATAATAAAACGCCAGCCAGAGTTACCCTGCTTTTTATAAATGTATTCATATTTTATTAAGTGTGTATTATGCTGTTATTTATTTTTGTCTTTGTCTCTTGCTTTCATAAAGTAATATGCCTGCCGCAACGGAAACATTGAGTGAGTCAAAAGTGTTGCCGGATGGAATTTTTACTACCTCATCCACTATCTCCAGTACCTTGTAATGCAGACCTTTATCTTCAGCGCCCATCAATATAGCCATCGGCTCTTTCATATCGATGCTTTCAGGTGTAGCGGCATCTTTCAGGCTAGTTGCCACGATTTTTACACCCATGGCTTGCAAATCGCTGATCAGATTGAACAGACTGGATGCCCTGGCTACCGGCAGGTTGAGTATGGCACCTGCTGACGTTTTGACAGTATCTTCATTGATACGACCACCTACACTACCAGACAATATCAGCCCGTGAGCGCCAAAAAAAAAGGTAGATCGTGCGATAGCACCTATATTTCTGACATCTGTAACACCATCGAGTATGATGAGGAGAGGAGACTCGCCGCGTTCGAAAGCTGCTGCAATGATATCTTTATAGCTTATATAGCTCACAGGTGATATCTGAGCGACCACCCCCTGGTGCACTTTACTTTTTGTCAGTTCATCGAGCTTTATCTCTGGTACCTTTGCCAGGGGTACATTTTTGTCCCGACAGAGATTGCGTATCTGGACTTCATACTCGCCCCGGAGTGTATTGAGTACATACACTTTTTCGATATCCTGTGATGTATTGAAGGCCTCGGTGACTGCATTTTTTCCAAAGATGATATCTGACATAGAAGGTATAGAAGGTTTTTGAACTGCAAAGATGGTAATATTTTGTCAAAAGGGGAATAAATAACTATGTCTTCCTTTTGTCCAATTCAAAAAGTTGCAATTCATTTTGGGATCTTAATTTTTTTAGATATAAAACAATTAAATTATGAATCTTTAATACTTTAAATAGGCTAACTTAGAATTTTATGAATATTAAATATTGGTTTTACAATATAACAAACCGCACAAGTTATAGTTACCCCCAATGTTCGGACAGTTTAATCTTAATTTATAATAAATATATTATTATTTATTATTATATGTTTCTTTTCTTTTTTTGTTACTTTTT
>JAYTNJ010000402.1:0-3995 GCA_043748345.1 Saprospiraceae bacterium | reverse complement strand
ATTTGGGATTCTTTCGTTTTCACCACCAAGATACACATTATCAATTAAATGCATACATTATCTCCTACTTGTTTTTTATTTTCCGCTCAGGTTAGGTATTTATTACATTTACTCAATTTTAAATCAAATCTCACTTAATTAGCTCATGAATTTGAATCTATTTTTTTTACTTTTTTTTATTTCTTTAGTGATTGATCTTCATTCTCAAAGTGCCGGCCCCAGATTGATTGTAAGAGGTGATGATATGGGATTTTCACATTCCGGCAATATGGCCATGATTGAAGCATTTAAAAATGGTATCGAAAAAAGTATCGAGGTCATCGTCCCATCAGCTTGGTTTCCTGAGGCTGTAATTTTACTGAATGATCATCCCGGCATCGATGTCGGAGTGCATTTGGTTTTGACTAGTGAATGGGACAATATCAAATACAGACCTCTTACCCATCCCGCCAGTTTAGTAAATGAGGATGGCTACTTTTACCCATTTATATATCCTCATAAAAACTATCCCAACCAATCTATAATGGATCATAAATACAAACTGGCAGACGTGGAGCAGGAATTCAGAGCACAAATTGAAATGGCTAAAAGACATATAAGGAATTTAACTCACATTTCCGGACATATGGGATGTACTGATATGGATTCGGAAGTAAAAGCGTTATCAAAAAGATTGGCTAAGGAATATGGCCTTGACATACATCCTGAAGATTTCGGTGTAAAAAATGTCACTTACATAGGCTTAAAAGGTACATCTAAAGAAAAAATACAATCTCTTAAAGCCATACTTTTATCATTGGAACCAAACGAAACGTATTTGTTTATAGACCACCCGGGAATGAATGATTCAGAATTGAGGGCAATTTATCACAAAGGTTATGAAAATGTGGCTGAAGATCGTGCCGGTGTACTGCAAGCTTGGACAGATAAGTCAATCAAAAAAATCATCTCCCAAAAAGGGATTCAGCTTATCTCTTATGCAGATTTGATTGGAAGCAAACAACAACTTTTCAATGGCAAAGACCACAATGGCTGGCATGTGGATGTGCCTGCCATGGACAAAGATCCAAACATGAAAAGTCCATTTATTATTCGGGATGGCAAAATGGTGAGTCTTGCACATACTGGAGGTCACATCATCACAGATGCCATCTACGAAAATTATCGGCTAAATATTGATTACCGTTTTGCAGGAGAACCTGGCAATTGTGGAGTCCTTGTACATGCATCTGTACCAAGACGATTATATGGCATGTTTCCACAAAGTATTGAGGTACAAATGATGCATGAAAATGCTGGAGATTTTTGGTGTATTGGTGAAGATATAAGTGTGCCTGATATGACACAAAGGCGAGGCCCGAAAGAAAATTGGGGAGTAGATGGAGATAAAAAGAGACGAATTATCAATCTCAATGATGGAGCTGAAAAACCATTGGGTCAATGGAATCATATGCAAATAGAGTGTTTCGGTAAGGAGATAAAAGTATGGGTCAATGGCATCTTAGTCAATCATGGTCACAACGCCACAGCCAGTAAAGGGCAAATTGCTCTTCAGGCGGAAGGGTCGGAAGTAGAATTCAGAACTGTAAGTTTGACCATGCTCAAATAAATCCAACACTGTATAGGTATATCATTCATTAATACTCTATACACCATGATATTACCTATGATTGCCCATTTGATAAAGTATCCCATTTTTAGGCAGTAAATAAAATTGTCAATATTTAGTGAAGCCTGGTATAGCTGCCGGATACATTCCCCGTTTATTGGGCTTAAGTGGCATAACGGCGTTCCAACTCAAAGTAGGTGGCGTCAAATCCAACTTACTTTCCAAAACATAGTCCCAGGTGATGATTTGCCCGCTATAAGTAGCCATCCTGCCCAATATGGAGGTCATAGTAGATTTAGCTCCATTTTCTGCGTCAGCAAATTTATATTGGCCTTTACTTACGGCTTCAAATAATTCATCATGTTCTACCTGATACGGATTGGGGTCGTTTTTATCGTCGTGTTTATACAAAACCTTGCCCTTGTGATCCTGGATGATGCCTTCACCGAATTTGATATTGCCTTTAGTGCCTACGGCCAACTCATCCACTTTTGCCCAGGTTCCAGGTATATGTCTGCACTGAGAGTTTAAAATCGTGCCGTCTGAATATTCGAATTCCACGATGTGGTGATCAAATATTTCTCCATAATCTTTCCCTTTTCTGACTTCTCTGCCTCCAGTGCCCCTGGCCTTTACAGGATAAGCATTCTTAGCCCAGTTAATGACATCTATGTTGTGTATATGTTGCTCGCAAATATGGTCCCCACATAGCCAGTTGAAGTAGTACCAATTTCTCATTTGATATTCCATCTCAGTCATACCCGGTTTACGGGGATTAACCCACACACCATCATTGTTCCACCATGCTGATCCAGACACTACATCCCCTACTATGCCGTCCTGCAGTCGCTTCATCAGTTCTCGGTACACTGTTTGATAATGTCTTTGCAATCCTACAACCACATTTAGTTTTTTAGCCTTGGCTTTTTCTGCGGTCGCCAGAACCTTCCTGATACCTGCAGGGTCTACCGCTAAAGGTTTTTCCATAAAAACGTGTTTACCTGCATTGATAGCTTCATCAAAATGTACCGGTCTAAATCCAGGTGGTGTTGTAAGTATAACTACATCCGCTAAAGCAATAGCCTTTTTATATCCATTAAATCCTACAAATTGTCTTTCCTTCGGAACATCAATTTTCTCTTTCAAGCTACCTTCTTCTGTCACATCATCGGCTATGAGTTGTTTATAACTTTCATCAATTCTATTTTGAAAGGCGTCTGCCATCGATACCAACTTTACATTAAATTTTGTGGACAATGCTTGTATGGCTGCTCCGGTACCTCGACCACCACAACCTACCAAAGCCACTTTGATAACATCGTCAACACTATGATTAAAAAAATAATCAGGGCTTAAGATGAGGCCACTGCTTATTACTGCTGTTTGTTTTATAAACTCTCTTCTCAGATTGTTGCTCATAATAAAATGTTTTAGGTTAAAGTTTATTTTAAAACTGATTGAAAAAATTGTTCTACTTCTTTTGATGTCAAGTCTTTAAGCGGTCTCACCAATCTCAATCCTATAAAAGGAGCATCTGCGTTCCACCATTTTGACTTGGGCATTTGAGGATCCCTCCTGTTCCACAGAGGGTCAGATTTAGTTCTGTTGGACGGTCTTAGTTCCCGTAAGGTAGATTTATAACTTCCGCCTCGTACAGTCACAGGATATCTTTTTGTTTTGAATGCCATCGGATCTTTGGATCCGTCGGATATTTTATCATAAAATGTGTCATCATATTGATCCAGCGTCCATTCAGCCACATTACCCAGGAGATCATAAATGCCTAAAATATTTGACTTCTTTGATGCCACCTGATGATATTTTTCTTTTGCATTTTCGGCAAACCACTCGTATTCTCTGATCAAAGTACTGTCGGTCATTTGCGACGGTGTATAACTCTGTTTAGCTGTATATTCCCATTCAGTTTCTGTAGGCAATCGATAAAATATTCCTGTCTTTTTGTAAAGCCATTTGCAAAACATCAATGCCGAATATTGTTGCATGCTATTGGCCGGAAAATTGCCTTGTTTTCCCATTCCTAAGGTAAAATCTATATATGGTTGACTTGGCCTTGTAATACCGTCTGCTTTGGGGCTCGGATCTTTGGTTTCATCAAGAAACAATTGAAAAATATCATAAGTTACTTCTGTTTCCCCCATCCAAAAATCGGAAACTACTACTTTTTTTGAGGGACCTTCATCGATGTCTCTTCCTTTTTCGAGAGAGTCGCTGCCTATCAAAAAACTTCCGCCTTGCATAGGAATCATTTTAAAGCTTTGATCGCTTCCGGCAATGTTTTGAACATACATTGAAAATTTTTCCTGAGCCATTGTTGGCAAGAAGAATAAAATTAGGAACAACACTTTTACCATAATGGTCTACCAGG
>JAYTNJ010000401.1:0-4622 GCA_043748345.1 Saprospiraceae bacterium | reverse complement strand
TCAAAATCGGATTCAACAAGTGGTTGCAAGATAACCATTTCGTTTTCTAAACTTGGTTGAATAGAAAAATTCATAGATAGCAGTTTTGCATTTTAAAATAAAGCAGATAATGTAAAAACTGGAATCAAGGTTTTGTTGATTGTTATTAGTGACTTAATCCTATGCCAATAAAAGGGAAGAAGTATTAATGAAAAAAATATTAATATCATAACTTCCAAAACAAGGATATAATCAGGCCATGGACCTAATAAGTCGTAAAATGTTTTGCCAGGAGGTTTGTCATTGAGATACATGTAGTTAGCACCAAGACTTACATTAACAGGATATAAAAACATAGCCAGAAGATTCATTCCAAAAACAGATTTTACGGCATCTCCAATAGTAAGTTTATAACCATAAACAAACAACCCATAAAGGGCACCTAAAATGATAACAGCATGTACCGCCCAATATCTTATTGCCTCATAATGAGGAAGTGACTCGGTGAGGGTAGGAGTAAAAATCGACTGAGCACAGCCTGCTATGATCCAAAAAAAAGTAATGGCCCAAATTCCACGCCATTTAAACCACATAATAAAGGGCATTATCAATGTCATAATATTGCATAAATGCAAAGGAATATCATTAGCCTGATCAAATATTCCAGCATAGGATTTATAAAATACTTTAAAAAGCTGGGTAAAAGCACCAAAGGCACAAACTATAGTGATGAAAAGCTTTTGTTGGGATTCAGTCCATTGATATTTACCCAGATATAATATAGTGCCAATGAATAAAATGCAACCAATAAAGCATAGTAAATGTTCCAAGCCGTAATTGCTGAAGGAACCATTGTCAGAAAGGAAATTATTTCCCATTTTTTCAGATTGTACAACAAAATTAATTTAATTTCCATTCTGACAAAATATTGGCATTGAATATTAATAACCAGAAATGATTTATGGATATTTATTGGATGATAAACTAAATAATTTCAGATTAGTTTTTGTCCTATGTCCTGCATAAAGTCCTTTTAATCAATTCTGGATGAGACACACATCTATGTTCAAAATGTCATCATTCTCTACTCTACTTTCACCCCTTTTAAGGCCTTACCGATATTTACATCAAATGCTCTGTGAGCCAATGGAAGAGAATATTCATTAAGATTTTTCATCGCTCCTTCTATGTCGTCTTTATCAGCAGATTTCAAGCTTTCTTTCAGGTTCAGCGTTAATTTTTCTAATTGTAGATGTTCATCAGCAGACAAGATATTTTTATTTTGAATAACGAATTTTTCAGCAGCGTTTAAGACATTAGTGGCTTCGTTTACTGCTTCCAAAAAGGCTCGCTGTTTAAAATCAGTCTCAGCATTTTTTATAGAGTCGATGAGCATTAAAGCCATTTCTTCTTCAGATATTCCGTATGTCGACCTTATTTCGACTGTAGTCTCCAAGGCTGATCTTAGCTCTTTTGCCGTAACTGTGAGTATTCCATCAGCATCAAGCATGAAGAAAACTTCTATTTTAGGAAGCCCGGCAGCCATTGGCGGAATGTCTTTAAGTGTAAATTCACCCAATATTCGATTATATTGGACAAGATCTCTTTCTCCCTGATAGACGGAGATTCTCAAATTTTTTTGTCCATCTACTGATGTGGTGTATTGGCGACCTACTCTGCAAGGAACTTTAGAATTACGAGGAATAATGGCATCCATAAGGCCACCAACTGTCTCTATACCTAAAGACAGAGGTGTTACATCGAGCAAAAGAATATCTTTCCTGTTGCCGGCAAGAATATCTGCCTGAATGGCAGCGCCTAATGCCACTACTTCATCAGGATTCATGCTGTCATCCGGTATTTTGACAAAGTACTCTGTCAGCTTTTGTTTAATCAACGGAATTCTGCTCGAGCCTCCCACCAGAATTACTTTATCGATATCTGTAGCTTTAAGGCTGGAATCCTTCATTGCAAGATGTACACTTTGCATAGTTTTGTCTACAAGGGGCATTATTAGGTTTTCAAATGTTTGCCGGTCTAATTTAAGTGTTAGATTCATTGCTGATATTTCGAAAAAAGATGCTTTTGAAAGAAATATCTTGGCATTTTCTGCAGCTACCCTAAGTTCCTGATTGAGATTTAATTCCGATTTTAATGTATCATCAGAGATTTGATTTATTTTGCACCAATATTGCATAATAACTCTATCAAAATCATCACCACCCAGAAAAGTGTCACCATGAGTGGAAAGTACTTCAAAAACACCGTCTTCGAGATGAAGTATCGAAATATCAAAGGTGCCGCCTCCAAGGTCATACACTGCAATATTTGATTGAGTTTCTTTTTCCAACCCTATACCGTAGGCTAAACTTGCAGCAGTTGGTTCATTTACAATTCTTAAAACGTCAAGCCCTGCCAGCTTGCCTGCATCTCTGGTAGCCTGTCTCTGGGCATCATTAAAATATGCAGGTACTGTGATTACAGCCTTTGATATAATAGTTTGTAAATGGTTTTCTGCATCCTTTTTTAATGATTTTAATATTTCTGCCGATAGATCTACTGGAGTATAGAACTTGTCTTTAACCTTTATTTTAACTAATGTCTCTTTGTTTTCATCTATGATTTCGTACCCAATACTTGTCATAAGTTGTTGTACATCTCTGTAAGACTTACCCATGAGCCTTTTTACAGAAAATATCGTATTTTGTGGCTGAGAAATTAAAAATTTCTTTGCAGGTTCACCAACAATAATACTGCCATCTGCTGCAAAATGTAAGATGGAAGGAGTAAGTGAGTTGACACCACGAGAAGATTTAACTGTGATCGGTTTAGTATTTTCTATGTAAGCTACCAGACTATTTGTTGTTCCCAGATCTATGCCAACTATTATATCATGGGATTCTTTCTGAGTCGTGGCACCGGTTTTAAGATCTATTGGAATTTTCATAATTATTATTTAGTTATAAACTTTTTAATAAACTTGTATTTTCATTAAAAGTTTTATCCTTCTTCAATACATCTGATATGGTATTAAGTCAAGCGTGTGCTGTAATGTTTCACATTTGGTGACAAGAATTAATATTTTTAGTTTCAAATTTTATGACAAATAGTCCAGTGAATAGGCCAATATTGAGGGGATCTTCCAAAAAAAAAGTTATGAACCAGCTCGGAAATACACCTTTTATTCATAGCATTAAATATTATCATCAATACTGAATCTAAAAACCTAAAGATTAACAAAAATATAAAATCACTTGATCAATCCAAATCAAAATTAATGCATGGCTATTAGAGTTTTAGGTATCAGCATAGATTTAATCGTCATTTAAGGCTAATTACTGAAAATTATACATGGATGACGAAAAACATTAATAAAAATATTGTAAAAGCGATTTAAATACCTTTATTTTGCGCAAATTTTTATAAACCATAAAATAATCTTAATATGAAATCATTAAATTTTTTAGCCGTTTTTCTTTTTATTGTCCTTATGGCACCTGGGTGCGTCAGTAAAAAGAAACTTATTGAGGCAAATGCGGCACTTGAAGCACAAAAAAGTCTTCTATTACTGTGTGAAGAGCGAACAAAAGATCTGGAAGCTCAGCTTCTTGAAGCAAATAAAAAAGGTGAAATGGCAAACTCTTCTCTTAAAAAAGCAAATGACGATCTTATGGGAAGTAGTACCAGATTAAAGTCTCTTGAAGATCAGATTGTTGTTCTGAGAGCAAGTCAGAGTACTTTGCTTGATCAACTGAATACCGCATCTGTCATCAATAAAGCAGGAGCGGAAAGTATCAAAAAATCACTTGAAGCGATAAATATGCAAAGTGGATATATTCAAGAGTTAACTAAGACTATGCAGTATAAAGATTCTGTAAATCTTGCTTTAGCCCTCAACCTTAAGAAAAGCCTGAGTGATTTTAATGATCAGGATGTTACCATCGAAATTAAAAAAGGTGTAGTTTATATTTCTATTTCTGACAACATGCTATTCAAATCAGGCTCAGCCGTAATAAATCCTGCAGCGGAAAAAGTATTAGGAAAGATAGCTGGGATCGTCAATGACCAAAATGGACTTGATATTCTGGTTGAAGGACATACAGACAATGTTCCTATGAGTACCGATTGTGTCACTGATAACTGGGACCTAAGTACAAAAAGAGCAACAGCCGTGGTGCGAACACTTCAGGCAAAATATAAAGTGGAGCCGTCAAGAATGACTGCTGGAGGTAGATCAGAGTACCTACCTAAGTCGTCTAATGCAAATGCAGCGGGTAGAGCTGAAAACAGAAGAACAGAAATTATTGTCCTTCCTAAGCTTGACCAATTCTTTAAATTACTGGAAGCACCCAATGCTCCCAAATAAGAATGATTAAGAAAATTTTACAAAATAAAAAGGAGGCTGATTTTGTCAGCCTCCTTTTTATTTTTTTATCGTGATCCAAAATATTTTTAGAATTGCATTGCGTTTTCTCTAAGTATTTGTTGTAGTCGGATTAAAAAATCTTCTGCATTTTGTTTACTGAAGCACAAAGGAGGTTTTATTTTGATGACATTATTATCCGGCCCATCAGTACTTGTAAGTATGCCCAACTCGCGCATACGATTGGATAAGTATGAAGTTTGTTCCGGCAACGGATTTA
>JAYTNJ010000400.1:0-3554 GCA_043748345.1 Saprospiraceae bacterium | reverse complement strand
GCTTCTTTATCCAAAATAAATCCATTGGCTGATAAAGTTGACCTGGTATTATTAAGAGTATTGAAAAAATACTTTCCTCCCACAGATATAATATTTTTATAGCAGTTTGAACAACTTGATTTACTGGTGTCCATTTTTACCATCATATCTTTTTTAATCATGACGCTATCCTGTGCTGCAGAATTAGTGAATATTAATAAAGATGTCAGAATTGCAAAAATTAGGTTTCTCATGTCAAAATTTATTAGTTAAAAAATTATAAAAATAGTATTAAAATATTAATCATTTAAGCACCCTCTTAACATATCCAGTGTGATTAGATAGGTGGGCTTTACGCCATCAAGTCCCAGGCTTCCTGAAGCTAGGGTACTGCCTGATTCCAGAGGGTTATCAGATGCATAATAAGCATATCTAAGCTTTACATCCGGGTGTATATTATTCCTTATATTAGCCGCTGCCTGAATGGCTTTTTGGTAATGAGCTCCTTCCATTTCAAGCCCCACAGCTTTCCAAGATGACCTTAGAAAATAAGTAAGAATATCCTTATTCTGAAGTGAAGTCCCTAATACAGTTATCATGGTACCTTCGTACACTCCCAGTCCTGATGAGGAAAAATGCTCAGCTTTCAATTCATTTTTAAAAGGATAATTATCGGCAGTTCCCTCAAAAACATGAGCGGTAGGAATCATAATATCACCCTTACCCCCTTTGAGAATTCCCGCTTTACCCATAATATTAATTGATCTGACATTTAGGTGTAGACGTTGCTGATTTAACATATAAGGTTTAAGGAGTTCGTCCATGGTTTCATAAGCCTGCTCCCCAAAAGCATAGTCCATCACTATAATTATTGGAGCATTTTCTTGATTCTTCTTTGTAAAATTAAGCTCATCAGGGACATTGAGTTCGTCCAGCTTTGCTGTATCAAAAATCTGCACACCGATATTAGTACCGCTGGTGTCAGAAAGCTGAATCATTCCGCTATTTAATGCGTATTCAACCACCGTATCCCTCAGATCAGCATTATCGTCTACACTCAGCATTTCTGCAAATTTCTCCAGATTATCAAATTTGACTTTTTTCATCAATGCAGATTTTGCATAAAAACAATTCATAACGCTATGCAGATTTGCACTAATGATATGGATGGGTCTGTTAAATATTTTATGATCCCAAAGTGCATTTTTGATATTATTTGCCCACTTTTCTCCATAAATATGGTGGCCCAGATTTTCTCGCAAAGCAGGTGAAAAAGTTATTTCTCTGTCAATTTGTGTAAAAAACTCCTCCATGCTTAGTTTGCCGAGCCAATATGTTATCTCAAATAAACTGTTGACCTCTGATGATTTTTCAAAGCGATTAAAGGCAACGGCTACTTCATCGTACGTTCTTGCCAAAATAGTATTCAGATATGTAAATCCTACCTCCACATTAATTTCGATACCCTGATTAATATCTTTAACCAATTTTTCAAGCATAATCCAGGATCTGTTTTGTTTTCCCCTGCTGTCAAGACTGTTTTTTCTGATTTTTTCGGCTTCAATATACATAAAAGTCAGATGTGTGACGATATCATATATGTCACTGCCCCCTCTTGTCATTTCTATAAACATCTGCTCTTCATCTACTCTATAACAGTCACGTTTGCGTCTAGGAGGTACATGTTTCTCAAAATGAGAATTATCATATCCTTCACGAGATATTAATTTAATATATCTGCACTGCTCAATTCCCTTGGGTAGACGCTGGAAAATATAAAGAAGGCCCTCAAGTTCCACTTTTTCTTCATCCGCAATCAATCCATAAATTTCAGGTTTAAGAGATAACATGGCTTCAATCATAGACTCTCCTGACACGCCCAGTGGTTTATAACCCCCTCTCAAAAAAAGGTGGCGCATGGATACATATAATCTCTGGATAGCAGCTCTGGATATCTGCGCGTGGGTGCGGGAAGCATGCTGGGTTTCAGTCATAAAGTGCTTACTTTACTTTCAGGAAGCAAAGATTGCACCAAAAAAATAAAATTATACATATTTAAATGTAATTGTTACCATATTTTAATCATATTCTAATTCCATCAAATTTGCTAGCCAATCATATTAAGTATATTTTTATGATTATGATTACATTTATTCCTGATATTTATCATCCTTCATTTGTTTTAATTTAATGTTTCTTTGCAGTATAATTTAAAAATATTCTCAATATGCGAATGCCTATTTCATTCATTTCTGCTGCTGAAGCACTGGAAATAATCAAAAGCGGTGATAGATTATTTATCCACGGAAGTGCTCAGACGCCGACAAATATGCTTAGAGAGTTGTCTTTACAGGCTGAAAGATTAAGAGATGTTGAACTTGTTTTTATCAGTGTACTCGGTCAGATATTTGTCAATAAGCCCGGAATGGAAGATTCTTTCAAAATAAACTCTCTTTTTGTATCCGAGCCTATCAGAAAGGATGTGAATGAAGGAAGGGCGGACTACGTTCCTGTTTTCCTCAGTGAGATACCAGAACTGTTCAAAAGAAATATCCTGCCTATCGATGTAGCTATCATTCAGGTGTCACCACCTGACAAGCACGGATATTGCTCCATGGGCGTTTCAGTGGATGTGGCCAGGTCAGCCGTCAATACAGCAAAAAAAGTGATAGCCCAGATAAATCCCAATGTACCCAGAACTCACGGCGATGGTCTGATACATACTAAAAGATTTAATGCCATGACTTATTTTGAAGAGTCCCTACACGAAGTTTCTTTTGGAAGTAAAGTAGGAGCTGATGAATTGAAAATCGGTGAGCATATAGCTAATCTGGTAGAAGACCGAAGTACCATTCAAATGGGTATCGGAGCTATTCCTGATGCTGTATTGAGATGTCTTGGCAATCATAAAGATCTCGGAGTACATACCGAAATGCTTTCGGACGGGATTATTGATTTATTTGACAAAGACATAGTAACCAATAAGTATAAGGCCATTCACCCAAATAAGATAGTTACAGGATTTGCTTTGGGAAGTAGAAGACTTTATGACTATATTGACGATAACCCGGCATTCACATTTCTGGACATAGATTATGTGAATGACCCCCATGTCATCAAACGTAATCCAAAGGTAGTTGCTATAAATGCATCTATAGAAGTAGACCTCACCGGTCAGGTATGCTCTGATTCAATCGGTACCTACCAATTCAGTGGTGTAGGTGGTCAAATGGACTTCCTAAGGGGTGCATCATTAAGTCCCGGCGGCAAACCCATCATCGCTCTACCATCAAGAACCAATAAAGGACTCCCAAGAATTGTTCCTTACCTTAAAGAAGGAGCTGGTGTAGTGGCTACCAGAGCACATGCCCATTATATAGTTACAGAACAGGGCGTAGCATACTTATATGGCAAAAACCTGAGACAAAGAGCACGGGCACTGATAAATATAGCCCATCCTGATGATCGCGAAGCATTAGAAAGAGCATGTTTTGAAAGGTTTAAAATTTTTTAATATCTCCCTTCGTCTTTATTATGCCAGGTTATTTCCGAAGAGAGCACTTCTTTCCAATAAC
>JAYTNJ010000399.1:0-3971 GCA_043748345.1 Saprospiraceae bacterium | reverse complement strand
CCAAAATTAGTGAAAATTATTGAGAGTGAGAAATCTTTAAACAATTGTTTTTATTGATTTTCTCACTCTATTTCAACAATAGCTTGCGGATTTAAGGATTCAAATCAAATGGCTTATTAGAAAATTTCCTTTACTGAAAAAATGTCTGATCATTAGGAAAAAGTATTCTTAGTCCTGGCAAATTTTCTATGGCTTTATTTAAGACTTCGATGGTATGGGTAGAATTATTCAAGACAATTAATTCAAAAATTTTAAGTTAGATAGAACTCAATAATCATGCTGTAAAACCACTCATCGAATTGTATCTTTTTCACTACCTTTGCTCCATGATTTCAACACAAAGACTCAAATATACCTATCCGGACGGCCCTTCACTTGATTTTCCGGATTTCGGATGTGAATCCAATGATGTGATGCTAATCCTTGGTACATCCGGCGTCGGTAAAACTACCTTGCTTCATTTGTTGGGAGGCATTCTTACAACACAACAAGGATCAGTCAATATCGGCGGAACAGAGATCAATACACTTTCTGATGCAGGTATGGACAATTTTAGGGGAAAAAATATCGGCATTGTCTTCCAGCAAAATCATTTTATCAATGCGCTCACTGTCATCGAAAATGTAATACTGGCACAGAGCCTGGCAGGCAATAAAACCGATAAAAAAGCAGCAATGACACTGCTGGAAAGGTTGAATATTGGGCAAAAAGCAGGCAAAAGTATCAGAAATCTAAGTCAGGGCGAAAAACAGAGAGTAGCAATAGCGCGTGCACTTATCAATAATCCCCAACTGATACTTGCAGATGAGCCTACTTCAGCACTCGACGACATAAACTGTGAAGAAGTTCTGACACTACTTGAAGAACAGGCCAAAGCTGCTGGTGCAGCCCTGATCATAGTCACTCATGATACCCGACTGAAAGATAAAATTGCAAACAGGATTATACTACAATAAACATGAATATAATACAGATAGCCTGGCGTAATATTATCAGCAATCCGCTGAATCTGCTGATGAGTATCATACTTTTTGGACTCGGAGTAGGCCTTATTTCTTTTTTGCTCCTATTTAATACACAACTGAAAGACAAATTTGATAAAAATCTGGCAGAAATAGACCTGGTAGTAGGGGCCAAAGGAAGTCCACTGCAGATGATACTTTGTAATATGTATCATATCGACAATCCGACAGGAAATATTACCATAAAAAATGCTTCGCCATTACTGAAAGATTTGCACCCATTGATCAAAAAAGCAATTCCACTTTCTCTGGGAGATAATTATAAATCGTTTCGTATCGTAGGCACTAATCATGATATTGTAGATATGTACTCCGGCAAACTAATAAAAGGCGAGCTATGGAAAAATGATTTTGAAGTAACCATCGGCAAGACAGTAGCAGATGAAACCGACCTGAAGATTGGTGATAATTTCATAAGTTCACATGGTTTTGTAGAAGATGACCATGCCCACGACGAACATTCATTTGTGGTCAAGGGCATTCTGGATGGTACAGGCACCGTCATGGACCAACTTATTTTTACCAATACTGCTACTATCTGGAGGGTTCATGAACACGCCGAAAAGGGTGATACGACCCACACAGGGTCCCATGAAGGGCATGATCATGCAGATAAAAACCCAGATCATCAACACGACAACAGTAACGCGGATCTGTTACATCACCCTGATCAGGAAATTACATCTGTACTGATCCAATATAAAAGCAGAACCAATTTTCAGGCACTCAACTTTGGAAGGAATATCAATGAAAATACCGATATGCAGGCAGCATCGCCCGCCATCGAGATCAATAGACTCTATAATATGATAGGAGTGGGTACCGACGCTCTGAGAGGTCTTGCTATACTCATAGCCATCGTATCAGCATTAAGTATTTTTATCTCACTTTTTAAAAGTATGAGAGAGCGAAAATATGAACTGGCTCTGCTCAGAGTAATGGGGGCAGGCAGGACCAAGGTTTTTGCCCTTATAATACTGGAAGGTTTAATACTGGCAATGATAGGATTTATCATAGGTACCATAATGAGTCATATCGGAATGGAAACCGTGGCCAAATATCTAAAAGCAGATTTCAGGTATAGTTTTACAGGATGGAAATGGATATCTGAAGAATGGATTATACTGGTTGTTTCATTGGTACTGGGATTTGTGGCAGCTTTAATACCTGCTATTCAGGCTGCAAAAACAGATATTAACAAAACTTTATCTGAAAAATAAACAAAACCTGTTGTCAAAAATTGAAATCTATCGTTTTAAGGTCAAGATCATCATATGAAAATTTCAATATTTGTAATATTTTTTGCGTCCGTTATTAATAGTTTGATACCTGATGTAAATTTTACTCAGGCAAAAGATCTTTGGTTGACATTGGGAATGGTTACTTTTGAGAGTAAGTATGATCCGGAATTTATGATAGAAACTAAAAAACCAAAACTCTCCTTTATTGTTGAGAACCTTGACGGAAAGGAAATAGAAATTGAAGGATACATAATTCCGCTCACAGGACAAGTGACCCAAAGCCACTTTATGTTGAGCAAATACCCACAGAGCACTTGTTTTTTTTGTGGCAAAGCTGGCCCGGAAACTGCTATGCAGGTATTCATGAAAAATAATATAAAGGTAAAAATATCAGAACGAAAAGTAAAAGTATCAGGAACACTCGTTGTCAATCCCAAAGATGTTAACAGTCTTTTGTATACACTTGAAAATGCAACAATCACAGAATAAAATCAATAGAACAATATGAAACAAATTTTAACAACAGTACTGACAGTATTTTTATTATCAAATATTATTTCTCAGAGTCCACCTTCAGACAATATATGGAAAACTTTCTCAAAGATAAGCTACAAAAAAGAATACGATGAACTAATGGGTTTCAAAATAGACAAACCCGTATTCAGTGATGCCATAAAAGCTCTGGCAGGAAAAGAAGTAACCATAAAAGGATATATCATTCCCGTAGAAGGATATAAGTCGCACAAAGAGTTTATATTTTCTGCATTTCCATACAGCATGTGTTTTTTCTGCGGTGGTGCTGGTCCTGAGACTGTTATGGAAGTAGAAGCAACAGAAGGCATAAAATATTCGGCAGACGCTATTATCATAAAAGGTGTCGTTGAGCTAAATGATAAAGACATCAACAGACTCATGTACAAACTGGTCAATGCAAAACTCATAAAAAGCTAATATTGTATGAATCTGTACGCACCTATCCCGGTGACAGACCTTGCTGCAAAGTACCACATGGAACTCATCGGTGATGTTAGTCAGATAGCAACCGGTATCAATGAGATACATAAAGTCAGGCCAGGAGATATCACCTTTGTAGATGTTGAAAAGTATTACAGTAAATCTTTGGAATCTGCCGCTACCGTTATCATCATCAATAAGATAGTACCTTGTCCCGAGGGCAAAACATTGCTGATTACCCAAGACCCTTTTGCTGTGTACAATCAAATAGTCTGGGAAAACAGACCTATGAAGTATCTGAAAAGTGATCGCGGAGAAAAATTGTCTAAAGGTGAGAGTACCGAGATTGACCATGGAGTCAATATAGGCCATGACGTGACAATAGGCAATAATTGTTACATTATGGCTGGTGTATTTATAGGTGATCAAACCATCATTGGAGACAATGTCATCATACACCCGGGAGTATTGATAGGTACAGATGCATTTTATTATAAAAAAGTCAATGGTCTATACCTTAAATGGAGGTCTGGAGGAAGGGTCATCATAGGTAATGACTCTGAAATTGGAGCAGGCAGTACAATTAGCAGAGGTGTGTCTGGTGATACCATCATCGGTGACGGCACTAAGTTGGACTGTCAGGTTCATATCGGGCATGGAGTTGTCTTAGGTAAAAATTGTCTGTTGGCTGCTCAGGTAGGGATTGCCGGAAAAACTATCATCGGTGATAACTGCGTCATCTATGGGCAGGCTG
>JAYTNJ010000398.1:0-3904 GCA_043748345.1 Saprospiraceae bacterium | reverse complement strand
ATGGTTCATTGAAAAAAGAGCTTAATGTTAAATCACCATTTAATGCACTCGAAAAATGGTTCAGAATTAAGCCAGAAATTTTTATCCAAAATCCACAATAATTTTATCAGAAATTATTAGATTTACATAAGATTATAAAATCAAATACTTCAACAACGTTGTGAAACTTGACAAAAATCCATATTCGGCTCATAACAATAATATTATAATGGTATCAGAGCGAATGAGCTGAAATTACTGCCGAATTTGTACATTTGCACAACCTTTGGATTTTTGATTTTGTGGCATAAAGCTTTTATTAGTGCAAAGAGAAACTGTTCATTTTTTACCACTTATGGCCCTTTAAGCATCTTTTATAACACTCTTCAAATCACCAAAAGTTTTGGATATGCCTTTATTATTAAAGAGCATGCTTTAAATTTTGTTAAATAATTTGGGTTAATATAACAGGAATTTTGTAATAAAAACCATTTCTAAAGAGATTCCATTAGGCAAAACTCATTCAAAAATTAAAATTTTGTAATTATCATGTACTATCAAAATATTTTAAACCAACTTGGCCCGGATTCCGATTATCTATTGAAACACGAATGTACATCAATTTCTAAAAATGTTTTACATCCACCTTCGCCCCACATTATTGATCAACTATTTGGACAAAGTAACCGAAGCATTCCTGTCCTTAAAAGTTTGGCAACCATTTATAATCATGGAAGATTAGCAAACACAGGATATCTTTCTATTCTACCTATCGATCAAGGTATTGAGCATACTGCAGGTGCATCATTTGCTAAAAATCCTATTTATTTTGATCCTGAAAATATCATACGTTTAGCCATTGAAGGCGGTTGTAATGCAGTGGCCACTACTTTTGGTAATTTGGCCATTGTGGCTCGTAAATATGCTCATAAAATACCATTTATTGTAAAGCTCAATCACAACGAATTACTAACCTATCCTACTAAATATGAGCAAATTATGTTTGGCTCTGTTGAAGAAGCTTGGAATTTGGGAGCAGTTGCTGTAGGGGCAACCATCTATTTTGGCTCCGAAGGATCAAATCGTCAAATTATTGAAGTCGCAAAAGCATTTGAAAAAGCACATGAATTGGGTATGGCTACTATATTATGGTGTTATACCCGCAACAATGGCTTTAAAAAAGATGGCATAAACTACGAAACCGCAGCCGACATTACCGGACAAGCAAACCATATTGGCGTCACTATTCAGGCCGATATTATCAAACAGAAGATGCCTGAAAATAATGGTGGTTTCACTGCTATCAATTTTTCAAAAAGTGCTACTGAGATGTACAATAAGTTGGCAACAATCCATCCAATAGATTGGTGTCGTTACCAGGTAGCAAATTGCTACATGGGGAGAATAGGATTAATTAATTCGGGTGGCGAATCTAAGGGTGTCTCAGATTTGGAAGATTCTGTAAGGATTGCTGTCATCAATAAACGTGCTGGTGGACAAGGATTAATATTGGGCAGAAAGGCATTTCAACGCCCATTTGACGAAGGTGTGATGTTGCTGAATGCAATACAAAATGTATATTTGGCTAAAGAAATTGACCTGGCCTAAAGGCTTTTTGGTTTTATTTGGATTGATGTTGGTAAAATACAACATATAGAACAATTTAGTTTTTGCTTGTTGAAGAAGTTGCCATCACTCTATGTTGGAGTGATCTTTTGTTAATATCACTGTGTGAAGTCAAAGAGTCGGGCTGTAACATGTATGAAGTGAAAAACCCAAATGATACTTTTAGATCTATATTTGGATGCTATGGCTCGTTTATTTTATACTTATAGTCAAAAGAAATTGGTTTGCAAAAATGTTTGATTTTAAAACATTGATAATGTAGTCTTCAAAATGCAAAATTTTCTCCAGTCAATTTCTTTAAGGTATAATAGGGAGAAGCATTGCCTGTATTTATCGCTCACTTCCTTAGAATCGGTATCTTCAGAAAACTGTCATTGTACCACTTTACATGCAATGGTTCTTTTGCATCATCTATAGTTTCTGTACTGACTTCTTTTCCGGTTCCATAATTCAACTGTGAAAAAGGATTTTTATTTACATTCAGGTACACAGCCAATCGACTGCCTTTGGCTAATCTTTTACTGACCATACGAGTATCGGAAAAATATATTGTTGACTTACGGTCTGGTTTGAGCAGTTTTCTTTTTGTGATGTCATCTGAATAACTTGCCCGGCCAATGTGATAGGACAAATGAAAATATTCTCCCGAAGGCAACACTTCGTACAAGGTAATTCCAATATCCATGTCCTTTTTATTAATGGCAGCGTATATCTGCCCTATAAATGACCCATTAACGATCATTGCCTCCATAATGGGCTCACTCATGAAAATGAATCCATTGCTGGTATCCACATGATTTCGTATGATCGGGTATGGATAATAATCATTATTGAAGTTTTCTCTGTCTTTAAAATCTACTTCCTGCGTTAAATATTTTAATTTTTTTGGCTTTTTAGAGCTTGCTATTTGAAATTTTCCTGCTTTTTGGTCGGTCAGATACATCGTTAAATAATCATTGTTCATTTTTTCAAGGGAGGGTGCACTGCGCCATGCGTTCTCTCCCATAACTTCATAATTGATGTAGTCTTTGAGTATTTCCGGTTTTTTCCCGTTTTTCAATATATATTCAAACCATTGATAAGTTATTTTTTTGACATCAATCAGGGCCACAGAATCTATCGGGTATTCATTCAATACTTTTTCACCACCTATCTGGGCACCAAAGTGACCGTACGGCCCTATAATCAGGTATAAAGGAATCTCAGGATTATATTTCTGGTGCTCTCTCAGATAGTACAATCCAGAAGTTTGAGAATCATTATAATACCCGTCAAACGCCAGTACAGGTATTTTAATTTTAGCGAATTGCTGGCCATAAGGAGCCATTTTTTGCCAGTAGGTATCAAAAGACGGGTGACTTATCCATCGCTGAAAAAGTCGGTTGGGCACTCCGTCAATACTGTCTAATTTTTGGTACGCTGCTCCGGAGTACCACCAGTCAAATTGCATTTTTCTGAATCGCTTCCTGTCGTTTCCTGCTATTGTGTCAAGATATTTGTTATTGCCGACGTAAAATGACCATTCGTAATTTGGGTTGATGAATACATTATTTTCCATGGGCAACCCCATCCCCGGTCTGTTGGCTACATAGGGTACTATAGTTTTTAATGCCGGATGCATTTTTTTGAATGCCGCCCATTGAGTAAATCCGTTATAACTACCGCCAAACATTCCTACACTGCCATTGCACCATGTTTGATGGCTGATCCACTCTATCACATCATATGCATCGTCTCCGTCATGCTCATACGGGAATATCTCTTCAGGACTAAATCTTTTGCCCCGTGTGTATGCTATTACCCCAACATAGCCCTGATCTGCGGATTCTTTTGTCGTTTGTATATCCCTGCCTTTATCCCTCACGTAGATGGTAAACTGAAGTATGACTGGTCGGGGCGTTTGATCACCTTTTTTTCTTACCACGATAGCTGATATACTAGCTCCGTCTCTGGTCCTGATCATGACGCTGTCCTGAATATCATATTCTAAATGCTTACTTTCTATGGCCGTGGCTAAAGTTTGCTGGCTAAAAATATTGCAACTCAGAAACATTATTGTCAGTAAATGTATGGTTTTTGTCATTAGGTTGATTCCAAATATTTGGTTTGTACAATAAATTGCACTTTTTTATTAAAAAGTAACAATTTTATAGATTTTAAAATTAAGACAATATTATTTTAAGCTCTTTGATACTTAAATTTAGTACTTATACTCTGGCTTTGTCGCTCGTGCCGCGACCGGCATTTACTTTTTTGCATTGCCAAAAAAAGTAAACAAAAAAGGCTAGTTCCGCTAAAT
>JAYTNJ010000397.1:0-1827 GCA_043748345.1 Saprospiraceae bacterium | reverse complement strand
GGAACTTGGTATCCTGTCGGCGGAATGTTTGAAGTTATAGATGCATTCTATAAAATTGGTATAGAGCAGGGCGTGGAGTTTATAACGAATGCCACTGTTACGTCTATAATTCTCAAGGATGGTAAAGCAGCTGGATTGAAAACAAATATAGGTGATTATCATTTTGATTATATTGTGGCAGGAGCTGATTACCATCATGTAGACCAAAAGTTACTTCCGAAAGCATATAGGAATTATTCTAAAAACTATTGGGAAAACCGTTCTATGGCGCCCAGTTCATTGCTTTTTTATTTAGGATTGGACAGGAAACTGGATGGTATTCAACATCATAATTTGTTTTTTGACAGAGACTTTTCACAGCACGCAAAAGAAATATACACCAATCCAGCCTGGCCTACAGAGCCTCTTTTTTATGTTTGTGCACCATCAGTAACAGACCCTTCTGTAGCACCGGCTGGGAAAGAGAATATTTTTCTTCTCATGCCACTGGCACCTGATATTACCGATGATAATACAGTTAGAGAAAAATATTTTAATATTATGTGTGACAGGATTGCTGAAGTTATGGCGGTGGATATCAGACAACATATTATCTATAAAAGGTCGTACTGTATCGATGATTTTAAATCTGATTATAATGCATATAAAGGAAATGCGTATGGTCTGGCAAATACCTTGAAGCAAACTGCTTTTTTAAAACCAAAACTGCGCAACAAAAAACTATCAAATTTGTATTACACCGGACAGCTGACTACTCCGGGTCCAGGAGTGCCTCCATCCATCATTTCAGGTCAGGTAGTAGCCAGCGAAATTATAAAGCAGATAAATAGTTAATATATGGATATGTTCTCAAAAGTTTCGCTTGATTGCAGTAAACTCATCACCCAGAGCTACAGTACTTCGTTTTCTTTGGGCATCCGTATGTTTGCGAAGGAACTGAGACAACCAGTATATGCTATTTATGGTTTTGTTCGTTTTGCTGACGAAATTGTAGATACTTTTCACGATAAGGATAAAGTGAGGCTGCTGGCAGATTTCAGAAAAGAGACTCATAAAGCTATATTTGAAGGGATAAGCCTCAATCCCGTTCTACATTCTTTTCAGTACGTAGTAAACAAGTATTCTATTGATCATGAATTGATCGATGCATTTTTGGATAGCATGGAGATGGATTTGAACAAAACTATCTATGATGACACAGACCTTAAGATGTATATATATGGTTCTGCAGAAGTGGTAGGACTTATGTGCCTCAAAGTATTTTTGAATGGAAATAGTCAGGAATACGACAGGTTGAGACCTTTTGCATGTGCCTTAGGTTCAGCTTTTCAGAAGATTAATTTTTTAAGAGACATGAAATCTGACTTTCAGGAACGGGGAAGAGTGTACTTCCCGGGAGTCAATTTCCATCATTTTACTGAATCTGACAAAAAGACAATAGAAGAAGACATACAAATGGAATTTTCGGAAGCTTATAAAGGTATTGTTCAACTACCTGGATCGTCGCGTTTAGGAGTGTATTGTGCTTATAAATACTACATCAATCTTTTTTACAAAATAAAAGGACTTCCCGCTGAAATAATTACTGAGCGCCGTATAAGAGTAAGCGATAAACGCAAACTATACCTATTAACTACATCTGCATTTAAAAACAGTTTTGGTTTATTATAATTTTGTGAACTACCTTATTATCAATTACTTTCAGAATTTAATTTTGTAAGTAGGTCAGAATTTAAAAAATATTAAAAATATTTTGTAATATTTATAGTCATAAGAGACTATAAGATAAAAAAGAGTTTTACCTTTGCGACCCCGAAGGAAAGTAGA
>JAYTNJ010000396.1:0-9826 GCA_043748345.1 Saprospiraceae bacterium | reverse complement strand
AGTACTTTAGTCTGGAAAACGTACATCAAGGCGTTTTTACTACCGTTCAAAAATTATTCGGACTGACTTTTAAAGAGCGAAAAGACCTTCCTTCTTACCATCCTGAAGCTATGGCTTATGAGGTAAATGATAGTGATGGAAGTTTGGTAGGTATACTGTATATGGATTTTTTTCCACGTGCAAGTAAACGTGGAGGTGCATGGATGACCTCATATAGCGATCAGAAAATGAAGGATGGCAAGAGGATAGCTCCAGTGATATCTATTGTTTGCAATTTTACAAAACCGACAGGAGACACTCCGGCATTACTGACTTTTGACGAGGTTACTACTTATTTTCATGAGTTTGGCCACGCTTTGCATGGTTTGTTATCCAATGTCAACTACAACTCGCTGGCTGGTACCAATGTACCTACTGACTTTGTCGAGTTGCCGTCGCAAATTATGGAAAACTGGGCAGCGACACCGGAAGTGATGAAATTGTTTGGCAAACACTATAAAACAGGGGAAGTCATCCCTGATGCCCTGATTAAAAAAATAAAAAATGCCGGTACATACGGGCAAGGATTTGTTACAACAGAATATCTATCGGCATCAATCCTTGATATGGACTACCATACTCAAAAACAAATCATGGAAAGTAGCACTCAGGATTTTGAAAAGAACAGCATGCAGTCAAGAGGGCTGATCGGTGAAATCATACCTAGATACCGTAGTTCATATTTTAACCATATATTTTCAGGTGGTTATTCATCAGGGTATTATAGTTATATTTGGTCTGAGGTTCTGGACTCTGATGCCTTTGAAGCTTTCAAAACCAAAGGTCTTTTTGATAAAGAAACTGCTATGTCTTTCCGGAAAAATATTTTGGAACGCGGGGGTACAGCAGATCCTATGGAGTTGTACAAAAGGTTTCGAGGGGCTGAACCGACTATACAACCATTGTTGGTAAAGCGAGGGCTGAATTGATCTGACTTTAAATGATATAGTGATGGTGTTAAAACCGATGTCGCTTTGTTAAGACAACTTTTGTTATTTTATTGATCTTGGATCTTTTTCTTTATAAAGAAAGGCTCTCTTGTGGATCTTTAACTAAGAATCATTGATATTAAAACTGAATAGCTTTAAGCCAATTAAATTTTTTTTCTATAATTTCAGATTTATTTGTTCTGATAAAAGCTAACAAAGCAGATGCTGCAGGGGATAACTGCTTTTCCTTATGCCATACTAATTGCCACTTTGTCTTTATAGGAAATTCATCCAATGGAATAATTTTTAATTCATTTGTTTGAAGTTCGTTTTTAATTCCTATCAGGGGCATTATAGAAATACCCAGACCAGCAATCACCGCTTGTTTAACTGTTTCATTTGATGTAAGTACAATTTTTTTCTTTATAGTTAATTTATGTAAGTTAAAGAATCTTTCTGCTTCAGTTCTGGTAGCAGATCCTTCTTCTCTATGAATAAATGGGAATGCTTCAAAAATTTTGTTATTCATAACAATCATCTGATTATAGATATCAGTATTACACACGAGTACAAGATTGTTTGTGATAATTTCTTCATTATTTAATAACATACCTTCAGGCATAGTAGATATTAGAGAAAAATCCACTTCATTTTTTTTGAGACTCTCAATGACCCTTGATTTATTTGTTACATCCATTTGTAATTCTACTCCAGTATTAATTTTTAAAAAATCTGCAAGTAAATACGGCATGAGATAGGTTCCAGTTGACACGATAGATAATTTCAAGCGACCAGAAATCTGGCCTTTATAGACAAGCGTTTTGTAATTGATAGTATACACTTCATTCAGAATGTTTTCTGCGGCTATGGCAATTTCTTTTCCAAAGTCAGTAACATAAATCTTCTTACCGATCACTTCGTAAAGAGGTACGTCAAACTGGTCCTGAAAATTTTTAAGCTGGATAGAGACAGCAGGCTGGGACAGATTGAGTTCACTGGCAGCTTTAGTTATGCTCAGTAAAGTGGTGACTTTTAGAAAAACTTGTAAATGGTGTAAAGTGTAATTCATAACAATTTTTAATTATAATGACATTTATTATTTAATTAGTTAATAATGTTAATTGAAAATAAAATGTTTAAAAATTCAATTAATTACTACATTTTTGATTAATATTGACTAAATATTTATATTATTATATATTAATATTTTAAATGTTGAACATAAAATATATAAAATGTAATTATTAAACATATTAATCCCACCTAATGTTTACAGAGAATTATAATATTATTTAATTTAAAAAATATAAAATGAAAAGTATCTCAATTTTATTATTTATTTATTGCATTCTGTCAATGCAAAGCTGTTCGGTAGTAAGACCTGGAGAAGTCGGTATGGTGCAGAACCTTGGAAAACTTTCCAATAAGGTTAAAACCCAAGGCCCTGTGTTTTATAATCCATTCACCAGCAGGGTTATCAAAGCAACTATTCAAACTACAAATCTTGAACTAGCATTAAACTTACCTTCAAAGGAGGGTCTCAGCGTAAATTCAGTGATTTCTATATTATATAGGCTTGATAAGAACAAGGTACCTGACATCATTAGAGAACTGAGTCTGGAATATGAACCTGTTATTGCCAATGTTTTTAGGTCAGCTTCAGCAGACGTTTGTTCGCAGTACTTTGCAAAAGATATGCATTCAGGAATGAGGGCAAATATTGAAGAAGCGATAAGGCTAAAAATGGATGAACTTCTTGGTAAACAAGGTATTTTAATCGAATCAGTGCTCATGAAGAGTATACAACTACCTCCTGGATTGGCCAATTCTATAGAACAGAAGTTACAAGCTGAACAGGACGCAATGCGTATGGAATTTCTTCTACAGCAAGCAAGACTTGAAGCAGACCGCAAAATCATAGAAGCAAAAGGAACTCGCGATGCGCAGATTATTTTATCTGAAGGACTTACAGATCAAATTATAAAAATTAGAAGTATTGAAGCGTTTAATAATCTTTCGAAATCACCCAATAGCAAAGTTATCATAACCAGCGGTAATGTACCAGTTTTGCTTAATCAATAAGTTATTGCTTAAGCACTTATGTAATAAAATGTAAATCGAATTCAAGTCATAACCATCCTTTAAAATTAAAGCTTGGTGAATTGATAGCAGGTTGTTTGGAGTAATTGGAAGTAAAAAAAACTACGCGTGAACATATAAAAAAGAAATGTCTGAAAGCAGATTGTTTCGTTTCATGCAGCTTTGATTCGGATGTTTTGTGAACTTTCACTGGTGAAGTCAATGAATTTTATTTTCGAAATCTAAAATATGATTTGACTTTGTCCGGTGAAGGTTTTTTTTTAATTCAACATTTTGAAATTAATTCTTGAATTTTTGATATTATTTAAACAAAGGCCTTGCTTTTATGGTATCTGAGACAATAATTGCACCAGGCCAATCAGGTTTTATTGGTTTTTCAGGAAATACAATAGAATCGTTTATCCTGAAGTCAATATCGGCAGATATTATACTATCTACATACGTCTCAGCTCTCAATAAAACGTCCTGCTGACAATTCCGCATGACTTCAGCCGCATATTCAGCTTTCCGTTTTTCAAAAGCTGCCCTGATACGGGGATTATCAATGGTGAGAATAGTTGAAGCGTTATCACTACAAGATATTATAACCAGCAATAGTAAGAGGTGTTTTATTTTGGTTTTCATTGTACTTCCTGATTCAGGATAAGAAGTGATTCTATATCTTTCATCCTTTCTTCTTTAAGCGAGTCTGCAAGCCTAATAAAAATTGTGTCCTTGGTAGCGTTGCATGAAGAGTCCAAAAAAGTTCTCCACGTACTTAATTGATTATTAAACAAAGTGTCCACGGTAAATTTTTCTTCAGACGTTAGTGACGGCTCTTCAATACCGCATGAGATTAGAAAAAATAATGATATAAGCAGGCCATAACCTGATTTAGTTAGATTATTCATTAAAATCAATTAGCTTCTTTTTTAATTCAAAGTTTTTGCCCAGATACACCCGGCGTACTACTTCATCTTCTGCCAGTTCTTCTGCTGTTCCTGCTTTGAGTATACTTCCTTCAAACATAAGGTAAGCTCGTTCAGTAATAGATAATGTTTCCTGTACATTATGGTCTGTAATGAGGATACCTATATTTTTTGTTTTTAGTTTTGCAACTATTTGTTGTATATCTTCTACTGCAATAGGGTCAATACCTGCAAACGGTTCGTCGAGCAAAATAAATTTTGGACTCGAAGCTAGCGATCTTGCTATTTCTGTGCGCCTGCGCTCACCACCTGATAAAGAATCGCCAACATTTTTTCTCACTTTCTCAAGTCTGAACTCAGAAATCAATGTCTCTAGCTTTTCCCTCTGCTCATCTTTGGTCATTTTTGTCATTTCGAGCACGGCCCTTATATTGTCTTCTACCGATAGCTTTCTGAAAACACTGGGTTCCTGTGGCAAATATCCCACCCCTTTTTGTGCACGTCTATACATCGCATCGTGGGTCACATCTTCATTATTTAGGTAGACTTTGCCTCTTGTCGGCTGTATAAAGCCTACCATCATATAAAACGTGGTGGTTTTTCCAGCACCGTTTGGTCCCAGTAAACCCACTATTTCGCCTTGATTAACATGGATAGATACTGATTTTACCACTTCTCTCTGGCCGTACATTTTTACCAGATTGTCCGATCTGAATATCATTATTTTATTTCTTTATATTAAGTTGAAAACCAGATGATGGTTGTTTTGGTTCATTGCCACTACTTAGTCCTGATGTCCATGACACCTTTATCGCTGTTTCCTTATTTTCTCGAATACTCTCCCCTTTAATTAATTTATAGGGTTCCGGTTGACTTTTTTTCCAATAATCACCAGCATCCCATTTGCCATTTAAATTTATATCTCTGATGATTTCAATGTTATACTTATCGGGTACGAGTCCTTTTATTATAAATTTCATGCCACTCACTCGATTGGCCATCGTTTTGTACATGAGTTTTTTATCCCGTAGAACGTTAATTATATGAGTCTCCGTACTGTCAAGGTCAGTAATTGTAATATTCAAAGCGGCCGTATTTTCTGGTTTCAATATACTGAATTCCAAGCCCAGACTATCATTTACCTGAGAATAGAAACTTCTGATCAGGCCACTGTCAATACTGATAGTGTACTTTTCACCGGTTACCCATGGGTATATGATGACCAGACTTTTTTTATCAAAACTTTGTTCAAATTTGACATCATCCAACTGACCAATACTGTCAAAAACAATTATTTTATTTGTATTAATATCCTTTAGAGGATAATTGAATGAAATATTAATTGAATCTTTTGGCAACATTTGAGGGGAGTTATTGGAATAAATCTTCTGAAACCTACTCTTTTTCATAAAGTCTTGTTTACCCCTGGGTTTAACAGAAATTGTATCAGAATATATATACACCTTAAACGAGTCTAACTCAGTTTCATAATATATATTTATTGAGTCCCCCGATATTTCTGCGGCATGTATCAGTTGAGTAGACGATAATGTGTACACTGGCTGAGTAGAAGGTGCGGTATTACATAAGATATTTACTTTACCATAGGTTTTACTTTCCGACGACAGGATTTTTAATGGTGGCACAGGTAATGATGAGTATAGAGAAATGACATTATTGAATGTATCCTGAAGAATGATTATGCTATCATAAAATGCTATTTTTTCTGTGGGCAAATCATATCTGTAATTTAGATTTTCATCTTTAATAGCTATCAGTCGGAATGTATCGGTCTTTACATTCTGAAACTCAAAATTTCCACTTTTATCAGGTCTGGCAAAGTAAAACGGTTTCTCTTTGCCAACAATAGAGTCCGTTAAGATATCGTATAAAAATACAACCATATCTTGCTCAGGTTCATTTGTAATACCATCCTGTATTTTGCCTTTGAGAGACATGCTGTCGAGATTGGCTCCTGTGGCAAATACATAATTAAAATTGCTGAGTTTGTTTCCTTCATGAAAATCCACCACGGACTCACCAAAATTAATTGTATAAGTAGCATTTTCTCTGAGTACTTCTTTTTCGTCAAAAGCAAATGTTACCCTTTTACCCCTATGTTTCACTTGAGGTATGTATGTCAATGGAGGTGAGACCAATACTTCTTTGATAGGATCACGAACTTCTATAAATTCGTCAAAATAGTACTCCAAGTTTAGGGGCTTGAAGTTGACGAGCCTATTTTGTGCCGATCTAACTGTATCCATTACGGGAGGCTTAGAATCTCTAGGACCCCCCGATGGAGAACCTGTACTGGCACAGGAGATATACCAAACCACGATAAATGAGTAGAAGGAGAGAAGGGTTATATTTTTTAAGACAAGTTTCAAATATTTTGGTTTTACATGATTCACTTAAACGTAGCTCACTAGTAATATACATTAATTTTCAATGACAAAAAACTAATTCTTTCCATTTAAAATTCATCATCAAATTCTTCATTTTTCAATTTTGCTTTAAGTAAGGTTTTCCTTTCATTTCCTGGATTGATATATTTATATTTTTCGCAATTTACAAGTTGCTCATATCCATCAGGCGGAAAAGGGAAATCTGCTTTAATATCAAAACCAGTGCCAGGGTTATTTTCAAGTTTTTGAAAAAATATTTCGCTGATGGGTCGCGCCATTGTATACCCTTCTCCATAGCCTAGTGAAAGAAACCGTATCCACTTATCGTCTCCTCCTGCCCAGACTCCGGTCACCAGGGTAGGGGTGATTCCCATAAACCAAGCATCTGTATAATCATTGGTAGTGCCTGTTTTTCCGCCTATTTTTGATTTGATACGCATAGAAAATCTCCCTCCCACATTATTTCTCAACATCGAGACCATGACAGCATTATACAAAGGATTGATAGCAGATTTTCGATTTGGTATTCCCTGATAGATTACTTTGCCGTTTTTGTCCTCTATATGTGATACAAATATAGGCTGTACGTAAGTGCCGCTATTGCTGAATGCAGAATAGGCACCTACCATTTCTAAGAGTGTCAAATCCACAGCACCCAGACATATTGACGGTAAATCGGGCACAGCCAGTCTTCCGTTTTCCAATCTTAGGTTTTTGTCTATGCCCAGATTGTGAAGTAAATCACGTATAGGGGCTACCGTCCCCATTTCTTTGACAAGTTTTACGGTAATTGAGTTCTTAGAATATAATAATCCATGAAAAAGGTTGTATTTATTGCCCGTAAATTCTTCTGTAGCATTGGCAGGTGACCATTCCTGATTGACTTGAAATCCTGCATCTCCCGCTGAGATAGTGTACTGTATATCATCAAATTCTTGGCATGGTGCAATATTGGCAACGGCCATCGCTTGTGTATATACAAAAGGTTTGATCGTAGAGCCTACAGAACGACGCATAGTAGCATGATCATATTTAAAATATTTATGATCTACACCACCGACCCATGCTTTTACAAATCCCGTAGATGGGTCTGTGGCCATAAATCCAGCCTGTAATATCATTTTGTGATATCGTACCGAATCATATGGCGTCATCTCCACTTCTTTCTCTCCACTTTCTGAATAATCAAATACTTTCATTTTTACAGGAGTATAAAATTCTTTTTTGTACGCTTCTCCCAATTTTTTAAAGGTAGAAGAAATCTCTTCCCATAATTCACCATGTATGAGTCTATGGTATTTGTCCTGATGGACTATATTCAGAGTGCCCGAATTAGTGGCTTCTCTCCATGTAATAGCATCTGCTTTTATGGAATCCAATGCTTTTATGACATTATCTGACATAGCTAGACCAGGGTATTTTTCTTCTACTATCGTAAGTATTGATCCAAGTATGTTGCTTCTCAGAGTAAGATACCTGTCTGAAGCTTTTACCTGATTTTCAAGGATATCTGCTCGCATTTTTTTTTGATTTTCGTCTGCTTCATATACCCATGGGTCTCTGTTTTTCCAAACTCTCCAGTATCTCTCCTGATTCAATTTCATATGTTCTTTTACCGCTTCTTCAGCATATTTCTGATAAGTAAGATCTATAGTTGTATATATTTTAAGTCCATCGGTGTAAACATTATATTCAGATCCATCTGATTTTTTTATTTTTTCGTTTTGAAGAAGGTTTTTGATCCATTTTGTGAGTTCAGCCCTGAAATAGGGTGCAGGACCTTCACTCTGAGTTTTACGTGAAAATGATGACATATCTATAGGTTGAGCAACGAGTTGTTTTTCTTTCTCTTTATTTATCAGTCCTTCTTCACACATAAAGGACAATACCAAATCTCGTCTTTTTTTACATTTATCGGGAAATCTCTTTGGGTTGTAAAGGCTTGGGTTTTTAAGCATACCTATCAATGTCGCGGCTTCTGAAACTGAAAGAGAATCCTGGCTTTTGCTAAAATATATTTGTGAAGCTGCTTCTATTCCGTGGGCACCATTGATAAACTCAAATTTATTGAGATACATTGCCATGATTTCTTCTTTTGTATAACTTTTTTCCAGTTTTACTGCGGTAACCCACTCCTTGAGTTTGATATTGACCAAAACGAAGGTTTTTTTTATAAATGACATACCCTTCATATCAGGCCTTTTATACAGGAGTTTAGCTAATTGTTGGGTGATGGTACTGCCGCCACCTGCACTTTCCTTTCTGAAGATCAGGGTTTTGAATCCCACCCTTGCCAGAGCTCTGAGATCAATCCCGCTATGGCTGTAAAACCGGTCATCCTCCGTGACCAGAAGTGCATTTTTTACATTTTCAGAGAGTTGATTATATTCAATGGCTACCCTGTCCTCAATATAATACCTTCCGAAAGATACTCCTTTAGCATCATAAATCACGGTGGCGAGATCATATTTTGGATTCTCAAGATCATCAAAGCTGGGCAGGTCTGAAAAACTGACAATAATAAATATCAAAAAAATACAACCTAAAACCCCCAGAGCCACATATCTAAGGATAGAATTAAACTTAAAGAATGATGACTCCGGTGTATTCTGCAGATCAGCCATTTATTAATGTTACTGGTTGATGTTATCCAGGATTTCTCCTTTGTGATTTGCCTTATATCTTCCTTTACCGAATTTTGTACCATTAAATTCTGTGGTTTTTTTAAGAGATTCCCTTACATCTTCGGGTAACTGATTAAACTCTTTACATTTGACAGAGCAGGTATTTTCATATTTTGCTGCACAAGCGGGGCATTGTAAAAATAATATGTGACAGCCATCATTGGCACAATTTACATGTGTATCGCACGCTGTACCACATTGATGGCATCTAGAAATGATATCTTCAGAAATTTTTTCTCCTAATCGCTCATCAAAAACAAAATTTTTACCCAAAAATTTATTTTCAATTCCAAGCTCCCCGGCCCGCCGGGTATACTCAATGATGCCGCCTTCTACCTGATATAAGTTTGAAAATCCTTTATGTTTGTAATAGGCACTGGCTTTTTCGCAGCGGATTCCTCCAGTGCAATACATCACAATATTTTTATCTTTTTTATCTTCCAGCATTCGTTCCACCAGGGGTAAAGCTTCACGAAATGTCTCTACATCCGGCAATATTGCATTTTTAAAGTAACCCACTTCGCTTTCATAATGATTGCGCATATCAACTACGATGGTCTCAGGGTCGTCCGTAAGCTTATTAAATTCTTCCGCTTTCAGATGTATTCCTCTATTGGTAACATCAAATGTTTTATCATCCAATCCATCTGAAACTATTTTTTCTCTAACCCGAATGATAAGTTTGTAAAATGATTTGCCATTATCTTCTATAGCCAGGTTCAGTCTTACTTCAGTCAGAAAAGTGATAGTTTGTAAAG
>JAYTNJ010000395.1:0-16452 GCA_043748345.1 Saprospiraceae bacterium | reverse complement strand
ATGAAACAGAACGAAGAAACACTCATAGGTAGATTACAATACTTTTTAACCCCTTTTGATAAACGCTACGAAGATTTAACAAAGGGAAATTTAACAGGGAATATTATTAAAGACCTCACTGCCGGATTGATAGTTGCTATGGTGGCGATTCCAATGGCAATGGGCTTTGCAATGGCTTCAGGATTGAGACCTGAGCAAGGAATTGTAGGAGGTGCAGTAGCAGGATTACTAGGCGCTTTATTTGGTGGTTCAAAATATCAGGTGTATGGACCGACAGCTGCTTACATTCCTATTATTGGCGGGTTAATGGCTACTTATAGTCACGGATTTTTAGTACTAGCATCCATTCTTGCAGGAGTTTTGTTGATGATTAGCGGAGTTGCACGTTGGGGGCGCGTAATAGCAAAAGTTCCCAATTCTATTGTAGTTGGATTTACTGCCGGGATTGCTGTTGTTATTGCATTTTCGCAAATGGGAGAAGTGTTGGGTTACGAAAGTAAAATTGGATATGCATTAGATGAGCAACTGACAAACATTATTGATTTTTCACACGAGTATAATATTTATGCTTCCATTATTGCAATTGGAACATTTTTCCTCTGCAGAATAGCAAAAAAAGTATCTCCCTTTTTACCCGGTCCATTACTCGGTTTGGCTTTCGGATTTCTTGCAGTAGAAACATTTTGGGCTGACCAAGGTTTAGTGTTGATAAAAGATAAATATGGGGCAATACCAACCGACTTTTTTGTTTTTACAACCCCTGTTCTACCCGCAAGCTGGAATGCTAAAATAATTTTTGATTTAGTGTATTATGTTGTTGCAATTTATTTTGTAGCCGCGGTAGAGAGCTTGCTTTGCTCACGCATGGCTGACCGCCTTGCAAACAATAAAGGAACGCCATT
This sequence comes from Saprospiraceae bacterium, assembly GCA_043748345.1. Lineage (GTDB taxonomy): Bacteria > Bacteroidota > Bacteroidia > Chitinophagales > Saprospiraceae > OLB9. Next base: position 15,550 of record JAYTNJ010000395.1, on the reverse strand, counting down.
TAACCCTGACAAAGAATTTTGGGGGCAAGGAATTGTAAATATTTTCACTCCATTATTTAACGGATTTCCACACACAGGTGCGTTGGCAAGAACTGCAGTAAATATAAAACTCGGTGCAGTTTCGCCATTATCCGGAATAGCAAAATTTGCTTTAAAGCTTTTGATGGCGGCTTTTCTTGCATCATACTTAGAAGATGTTCCCATGGCATGCATTGGGGGAATTTTGCTTTATGTTGCAACAAACATGGTTAAAATGGCTGAATTGAAAGAAATCTTTTCTATGAAAAGTAACATTCATATTATGCTAATGATTTACACCGCTGTTATGCTTCCGTTTTTTGGTTTTCTGACGGCTGTGTTGAGCGCTATTGGAATTTATATCATTCTGAATTATATGGGAGAGCAACGTATCATCAAAAAATTAGATGAATCTGACAGCATTTCAAGAGCATTCAATTATATAAGACGTAGGAAAAATAACACAGAAAAATTTGATTAAAAACGAAAAGATTAAACAAAGAAATGCAGGATGCAATTACACCTGCTATCGCATTAGATTTATTAAAAGAAGGCATTAAAAGATTTGTAAATACTCTTAAAGCGAATCGCAATCTTTTGCAAGAGGCGAATGAAACTTCAGATGGTCAGCATCCATTTGCAGTGATATTAAGTTCATAGATTCCCATACCCCAGAAGTATAATTAAAAGTTGCCGGGTAGCATACTCTAAATTTGCACAAAATGATATCAGAAATAAAAAGGCCGATAGATCAATTGGATATCTGAGTATTAGGGTCTATATTTGTGTATACTTACGTGATTTTATGGCACAAGTACAATCGTTACCAACAATGTCAGACACGATATACAATCTAGACAGACAACAATAAAAACATAAGTTATGAAAACAGCTCACGAACACGATGAGCGAATAGCAAAAATGACATTTGAATCGGTTTATCCGCACTATAGCACTAAGGTAGACAGCAAAAGCAGGACAAAAGGAGAATTGCATCAAGTAAAAGAATGGCTGACAGGATCTGATGACAAAAAACTGAGAGAACTCACTAATGAGAAAGTAACTTTTGAAGCATTTTTTAAGAGAGCAAACTTGAACCCTAACTCACAACTAATAACAGGGGTAATTTGTGGCTATTGGATTGAAGAAATTAAAAATCCATTAACAAGACAAGCCAGATATTTAGACAAATTGGTGGACGAATAGGCAAAAAGATATAAAAGATTTTAAGACAGTAATCAATATCGGAATTATGGCAAAAACAAAGACAACATACACAGGGCAAGACGTAATAGATTTTGTAAACTCATACGTTGACAACGAACAAAAAAAAGCAGACAGTTTTCGACTGATTGAGCTAATGCAAGAGTGGTCTGATGCTGAACCAAATATGTGGGGACCGACCATTATCGGGTTTGGAAATTACCATTACATATATGCAAGCGGACACGAAGGAGATGCACCAGTTCTTGGATTTTCTCCGAGAAAAGCAGCACTTACGTTTTACGTTTATTCAGACACAGCAAGAAGTAAATTAGTTTTAGCTGACCTTGGTAAATTCAAAATGAGTAAAGCCTGTATCTATGTGAAAAAACTTTCCGACATCAATTTATCAGTTTTAAAAGAACTCTGCATAGAATCAATAAAATACATTTGCGAGAATCACGAATGTTCTTGCAGAGTAAAATGACAGACACTATAACACATCGAAATAGTGAACTTAAAATAAAAAGAATGAAATCTATAATTGTAATTATTATTTTTTTGACATATAATTTATTTTATACCAATATTATAGGTCAATCTATTATTAAAAATACAGCGAAGACTTCAATAGACAGTTTTATTGAGAGCAAAATGGTTGAAAATGGAATAATTGGCATAGGAGCATCAATCATCATTGATAAAAAAGTAGTATGGACAAATGGATATGGCTATGCTGACAAGGATACCAAAGTTCTTTTTACATCTTCGACAATTATGAATATTGCTTCAATAAGCAAAACTTTTACAGGAGTTTGTATAATGAAAGCTGTTGAAGAAGGAAAAGTTTCTCTTGACGAGGACATTAATAGTTACTTGCCTTTCAAAGTAATTAATCCAAATTTTCCGAGTGAGAAAATAACGTTAAGACATTTGGCTACACACACATCCAGCTTAGTTGACCGTAGTCCAATTTATGACAGCACTTATTATTATGGTGGACGAAAACCAGAACCATTAGGCGAGTTCTTAAAAAGCTATTTTGTGCAAGGTGGCAAACACTACTCAAAAGATAATTTCTTAAATGAAAAACCAGGAACAAATAGAGACTACTCTAACATTGGAGCAGGATTAGCGGGGTTTATAATTGAGTTTCGAACAGGGAAAACCCTCAATGAGTATGCCAAAAAACATATTTTCAAACCCTTGAAAATGCAAAATTCAGGGTGGGCATTAAATGAAATTGATATTACCAACCATTCCAAACTTTATGAAAAAAAAGGCGACAGTATTGTGCAAATCCAATTATACGAAATGACAACTTACCCAGACGGTGGTGTTAGAACTTCGGTACAAGAATTATCTAAATTTTTTATTAGTTTGCTAAACGATGGAGAATACAAAAAAACAAGAATTCTAAAAAAGAAAACGGTTGAAGAAATGCTTCGTTTTCAATACACAGAATTGAATAAACCTGACAATGTAAAATTAAACAAAGTTAATCAAGGTATTTTTTGGCCGACCAAGTTAAGTGCTACGAGGATTGGTCACAATGGTTCTGACCCAGGAGTTAGAACTTTTATGCTTTCTGATTTGAATAAAGAATTTGCTGTAATTGTATTTTTTAATACCTCACTGGATGAAAAAGATGAAGGAAAATTCTTCGACATTTATGAGGAACTTCACAAATACGCAAAAGACTTAAAAACGAAACAAACAACCAGTCGCTAACAACTTTGTTTTAGTGTGAGCAGCACAAGCGATAATTCGCAGCGGTTAATGAACCTGCTATAGGCAGACACAACGTGTCATCACCAATTACATCAACACTTATAAAGTACCCTACGCGGATAAGAGTTGAGTATGAAAAAGTAAAAGGTATGGTAGCAATGGATCAGATATGGACAATCGATAAACAAAGAATAATAAGAATTATCGGAAACTTTAAGATTACTGAATTTTAACAAATTAAACAAACAATAGAAGAATCATACGTTAAATAATAAACTAGTGAGAACAATGCACTAAGCGGATCGATTTGCTATCACTGCTTCAGCCGCAAATACTTGAGGTCAAAAGCATTTTAATAGACAAAACACAAATCCGAAAAAACAGAATTAAAATTATGACAGGATTTAAGGTAACAACATCAGACAACCAAGAAATAAAATTTGAATTTTATTTCGATACTGCACCAATGACTTCAATGGCTTTTATTGAAATATTGCCATTTACAGGTACTTTTTATCACGCAAGGGTTTCTGGACAAGAAATCTGGATAGACAATGTTCCTCAGCTCGACATCATTCAAGAGAACGCATCAGTATTTACAGAACCAGGCGAAGTTGTTTTTGGTATGACAAAACCCATCAGAACAAAGACGGCAAACTGTTTTGGAATATATTATGGGGTCAGTAAAGGGTTGGACGCTTGCAATATTTTTGCCAGGGTGATCGAAAGTGATCAACAAAAACTGGTAGCTCTTGGTAATAGTATTTGGAAAAATGGATCACAAGAGTTGAACATTTCAGTAATTGAAACAACAAATTGACCTGTAGATCTTGGAGATGCACAACATTAAATATAAATTCCAAAACCCATGATCATACAGGCAGATAACCAAGTAAGGCTTGGGTTGATAAATGAATCTTATGCTTTGTCTATTTTTGAGATGGTAAATCAAAACAGAGCCTATTTAAGACAATGGCTTTCATTTGTCGATAAAATGGAAACAGTTGTTTTTGCTGAAAATTTTGTCCAAGGCACTATGCAGTGCAATCAGGCGGGAATGGAGTACGCTTTTGTCATAATGCAAGAGAACAAAGCCGTAGGAAGAATCGGAGTTTATAAAATAGATCGGCAAAATAACATAGTTGAAATAGGCTATTGGTTAATTGAAAGCGCGCAGGGTAAAGGCATCATAACCATAGCATGTAAGGCAATGATCAGGATTTGTTTTGAAGATATATTGCTGAATAGGATAGAGATAAAATGCGGAACAGACAATAATAAAAGCCAGGCGATTCCTATCAACTTGGGTTTTACCCCTGAGGGAACCATTATGCAAGGCGAATTGCTTCATGATAAGTATGTCGATTTGTGTCTTTATTCATTACTTTTGTCTGAATACAAATTAGAAAAATGACAAACTCAATCACCAAATTACGATTTTCAAGCTTCCGATACTGGTTTACAGGAATTGTCACGTTTCTAATCTGGGGTCTGCTGGCATGGCAATATTTTCACGATAGTATACCGAGTCATCACTTTCTAGCTGATAAAAATATGCCATTGGTTTCCAATATTTGGGGTGCAATAGTTATACCGGCTTTGACTTGGTTTTTGCTTTGGATGATTGAAAAAAGGCTATACAGCAAATCAGAGACTATACCATTTCCATACCAAACATTGGCAGGCTTTACAGGTGCTTTGATATTCGGTATAGCCCTTGCCTTCGCTATACGATATGATTTCAATACCTTTTCAAGCAATATTCCTTATATTCTTTTTATACTAGCCTTATTCTTTCCCACGCACAGATCAGAGTGCTTTTTGGGTTTTGTACTGGGATTGACGTACTCTATCGGCGGAGTCTTGCCTGTGGTGGTTGGCTCCATATTTTTATTACTTTCTGCGGCCATTCATTTAGGTCTGCGGCCACTGCTGGTACGGTTCTATCAATTTATTGCTTCACAGTTTTAATTCGGCCCTTATAATTCTTGCCAACTGATTTAAGTTCAATATTCACCAACTCGCCTTTCGATTCCGTCAATTGGTAAGAAATCTGTTTTTATCCTGCCTATCATTGTCTTACTTTGTCCTATAATTACAATATAATGGCAAAGAACAAAAAAATACTCATCATCAATGGTCACCCTAACAAGAAGAGTCTCAATTTTTATCTGGCGGAAGCATATAAAAATGGAGCAATAGAAGCTGGTGCTGAGGTAAAAGAAATCATCATCGCAGACCTTCATTTTAATCCCAATCTGAGTGGAGGATATCAAAGTAGGACTGAACTCGAACCAGATTTGCTCGACGCTTGGGAAAAGATCCAATCGGCTGACCATCTTGTATGGGTGCATCCTGTGTGGTGGGGCGGATTGCCGGCTATCATGAAAGGATTTATCGATCGTCTATTTTTACCGGGTATGGCTTTTAAATATCGTGAAAACTCTGTCTGGTGGGACAAATTGCTGAAAGGTAAGACCGCTCATATCATTACTACTATGGACCAACCGGGATGGTATTATAGGTTTGTTTACGGGAGACCTAGTATCAACCAACTCAAAAAATCCACACTCGAGTTTTGTGGTGTCAAACCCGTAAAGGTCACCAACATTGGAATTATCAAAACGTCAGATGAAGGTAAACGCAAACAATGGCTGGATCAGGTGTATAAACTTGGAGTTAAGTCAGTATAATTGGCATCAATCCTTTAAAGTCATTTCTCTAAATTACGAAAGACGAATTATGAACGACGAATTACGAACGAATTACGAATTACGAATATTTGAATCATCCTTACTGATTAAATTCCTTCATAAATAAGGTAAAATTTACCTGCCGGCTTCAGAGCAGGCCAGTCCGCCTATTTATTCAGGTGTCTTTTTATGGTACTTATTTTACAATTCAACAACCATATTCAACAACTCACGGGAAAACGGTTTTTCAAGGTTAACTTTGAATATACTTTTGACCCATAAATCAAAATTAATAAATCATGAGAACAATTTTTTATTTCTTTCTAATGTGTTCAACTCTTGCTATACAAGCCCAAAATGCAGTCATCAAGGGCATCGTAAAAGATAAAGTCACTGAGTTTCCTCTCATTGGAGCTACTGTAATGATAGTAGATGAGGATCAAAACAAAGGAACTACCACAGATGAAAACGGTAAGTTTGTCATCGGATCTCTAAGTCCGGGAAGATACACCCTTCAGATCAGCTACCTTGGCTACGAATTATCCAATATACCCAACATCCTGGCTACCTCCGGTAAAGAGACAGATCTGGATATCATGATGGATGAAGCAGTTAAGATGCTGGACGAAGTGGTAGTAACTGCAACCGCTGATAAAGACCAAGCGCTCAATTAAATGGCTACCATCAGTGCCCGGACCTTTTCACTGGAAGAGGTAACCAGATATAGTGGAGGACGCAATGATGCCAGCAGACTCGTTTCCAATTTTGCCGGTGTATCTACCTCCAATGACTCCCGAAATGATATCGTAGTAAGAGGCAACAGTCCGTCTGGTATCTTATGGAGATTGGAAGGAGTGCCCATTCCCAATCCCAATCACTTTTCTACGCTTGGTACAACCGGTGGTCCTGTTAGTGCCTTGAATACCAATCTGCTTAAAAATTCAGACTTCCTGACTTCTGCTTTCCCTGCAGAGTATGGAAATGCTATGTCAGGTGTGTTTGATGTAGGCTTCAGGTCAGGCAATAAAGATAAAGCAGAATACACCTTCCAATTGGCAGCATTCAGTGGTCTCGAAGCGATGGCTGAGGGTCCGATAGGAAAATCTGGTGATAAGTCCTATCTGATCAGCTACAGATATAGTTTTGTACAATTGGCCAATTCTATAGGCTTGAAATTCGGCACCAATGCTACACCAAAATACCAGGATCTGACTTTTAATCTGGATCTGGGAAAAAGTAAGTGGGGAAATTTCAAATTTTTTGGAATAGGTGGTCTGAGTGATATCAATTTTATAGGTAAAGATCTGGATGATGCTGATTTTTTTGCGACCAAAGATGCTGATTCAAGGGCACAGTCACAGTTTGGAGTGATCGGGATGAAACACACCTTCATGATCAATGAAAATAACTATATCCGTACCACTGTCTCAGTGTCGAAGTCAAAAAATAACTTTGATGAGCAGCGTTACGTAGACACCACTTATAAAGAAAGTTATACTTACACAGATGTCAATGATGATCTGAATCGGGTCAATATTCATAGTTTTTACAATACAAAATACAATGCAAGACTGAGCAGCAGGATCGGTATCACCGTGGACAACAGGTCACTGATATCTACGGTAGACAGCAGAGATGATAATCCTGACAGAAATAATGACGGTCGCCCTGATCTGTTACCTGTCCGTGATGTAGATGGTGGATTGACCACTTTCGAACCGTATGCATCGTTCAAATACAAACCAACTGAAAAAGCAACGTGGATATTGGGCCTTCATGGCCAGGTGCAGTCACTCAACAAAAAGAGTGTGATCGAACCAAGACTTGGATTCAACTATGCTGTCACCCAAAAGTCTGGCATCAATGTAGGGTATGGACTACATAGTCAGGTCCAGCCATTGCCGGTTTTCTACTTATTGTCACCCACTGAAAATGGTACATTCCTGCCATTGAATCAAGATCTGGGATTTACCAGAGCACATCATTTTGTTGTGGGATGGGATTATAAGCCGGCTTCAGACTGGAGAGTAAAAGCAGAAACTTACTACCAGCAATTATTTGATGTTCCTGTAGAAAAAGTGTCTTCATCCTTTTCTATGTTGAATGCAGGCGCAGATTTCGTATTCCCTCAGATCGGTGATTTGGTCAACAATGGCAAAGGTAGAAACTATGGGGTAGAGTTGACTTTAGAGAAATTTTTCAGTAAATCATATTATGGTCTCATCACTGCATCTGTCTTCCAGAGTAAATACAAAGGCAGCGATGGCATCGAACGAAATACAGCCTTCAACAATGAATATGTGCTCAACATCCTGGGTGGTAAGGAATGGAAAATGGGCAAAAACACGGCCATCACTACAGATTTTAAATTTACCACCGCAGGAGGCAGGTATGTCACACCTGTCAATCTCGAAGCTTCCAAATTTGCAGGCCGCGAAATATTAATTGCAGATAAAGCATTTAGCGACAAACTAAGCAGCTATGTAAGGATGGATCTTAAAATCGGAATAAGAGTGAATAAAAAAGGATTTAGCCAGCAGTTTTTCCTTGATTTCCAGAATGTCAGCAACAATCAGAATGTATTTGCTAAAAGATACAACAGGGTAAGCAATAAAGTAGATACTTTATACCAGATTGGCTTTTTCCCAGATATCCTATACAGAATTCAGTTTTAAGGCATAATAAAGGGTAAAACATAATAATTTCGATAAATTTACAACAAAATAATTCAAATTGAAATTCTTCAGATCACGTAAAGAAATCATAGGTTTTGACGACAGATGGCTTATACTGTTTGGCATACCCTTGGTTTCTTTACTGGTCAATACCCTGCTGTTCGGGCATTTACTGAAAGAAAGAGCCTATGATATTTTTGGCGGATGTTTTCCCATTTCAGTGTATTTTACGTCGATTTATTGGATAGTTTTCAGAGAGTTGTACTACTACATGGTCAGAAAATACCCTGTAAATAATGACTTCAGAAAAAGACAAGCAATAACTATTGCACTGGTATTTGTTGGCTACTATGTCATTGATTTTCTGGGAGGTTTGTTTTTATACTTAGTTTTAAATTTTAGACTGGACGTAAGTCTTGAACCCAATCCTGTATTAAAATTCATCACCAGCACACTTTTTTCTTTATTGATTATGACGATATACGAAAGTTTTTATCTCTCTATGCAATTGGGCAAAAGCCTGATAGAAAAAGAAAAACTATTTAAAGAAAACATAAGTTCACAATTGGCTGGATTGCGCAGTCAGATCAATCCCCATTTTCTGTTCAACAGTCTCAATACCTTATCATCATTGATACATGAAGATGCGGCAAGAGCGGATCAGTTTGTGACCAAGTTGTCAAAAGTGTATAGGCACATGCTGGAAAAAAATGATGAAACGCTCGTGACTCTTGAAGAAGAACTCAATTATCTGCGGGCGTATATCCACTTGCTCAAAGAGCGATTTGGAGACAATTTGGTCTATGAATAAAATATAGAATCATCCAAACTCATTAAATTTATAGTGCCCCTGAGCCTCCAGATTACTTTTGAAAATTGTGTCAAACATAATATTTCCACCAAAGAAAAACCACTCCGCGTGACCTTATCGAGTCATGAAAATATGTCATACATCTGCATTTCTAACAATATTCAGGAATTGCTCAATAAAGATGAGTCAACCTCTGTTGGTTTGGACAATATCAAACGAAGGTATGCTTACTTTACCGATCTACCTATTGAAGTGCTCAATGACGGCACCAACTTTAAGGTATGTATGCCATTATTGGATGATAACAAAGTGACAAAATCTATCTCAAACTAATGGGCCAAAGAATTAAGATATTAATCATCGAAGATGAACCACTCGCCGCCAAAAGATTGGAAAGGCTATTGAACGATACGGAATTTGAAGTAGATGTGGTGATGAAATGTGAAAGTGTGGCTACTTCCGTAGAATATCTAAAATCAAAACCGAACATCGATCTCATCCTGATGGATATACGCCTGGGCGATGGCATAAGCTTGGATATACTCGAATACACAGACATAGATATACCTGTCATATTTACCACCGCGTATGACGAGTACACACTCAAAGCATTCAAACTGCAAAGCATAGACTATCTCCTCAAACCTATCGACCACGATGAGCTAAAAAGCGCATTGTTCAAATATCAAAAAATATATCAATCAACGGATAAAACTCAGACTGCTATCCTTGATGCACCATATCAAACAGGCTTCAGATATAAAGAGCGCTACCTCGTCAAGACCGGCAATCATCTGATGGTCATCCGAATGAAAGAGATAGCTTACTTCTACACTGATGAAGGTTATACCCACATAGTCACTGACAATAATAAAAAATACCTCATAGATGACGCTCTGGATACAGTGCAAAAAATGGTAGATCCGGAAGAATTTTTTAGAATCAATCGGGCCATGCTCATCAGTCTGAACAGTATTGAAAAGATGGAAACGTATTTTAATTCCCGATACAGCCTGACACTCACTCCAGCTTTTCAGGATCAGGTGATCGTCTCCAGAGAGCGGGTAAAAGAGTTTAAGGAGTGGATAGAAAAGTAAAATATCGGAATTCTTATTTAATGTAGTTTACTCCCAATTTTATTGCTGCCCAAATCTTTTCCAAAAGTTGCTATATTTAGAAACTTGTGCTATCTTTGTAAAAAATTAAGTTTGAAATATTTTGAAACAAGATTTTTGGAAAGTGCAAATGAATTTATAGTGACACTTGATAAAAAATCAGCAGCCAAGGTGTTTTATAATATTGATTTAGCTGAGCAAATGAATGATCCAAGAATATTTAAAAAATTGCAAGGCGAAATTTGGGAGTTTAGAAGCAAATACCTTGGGAATCATTTCAGATTATTAGCATTTTGGGATAAAACGGGAAAAACAAAAGCATTGGTTATAGCAACACACGGTTTCGTAAAAAAAACAATTAAAGTGGCGCAAAATGAGATTGTAAAGGCCAATAATTTAAGACAAGAATATTTTAAGAATAAAAAGATTGAATAATATGGCAATTAAAGAAATGAAGACATATACACTTGCTGAGATGAAAGATAAATACATTGGCAAGGAAGGAACAATCGAGAGAAATGAATATGAATATGAACTTCGTATGGACATTATTGGAAAAATGATCAAACAAGCTCGACAAGATCGAAATTTAACGCAAGAACAATTAGGCGAATTGATTGGTGTACAAAAATCACAAATTTCCAGGTTAGAAAGTAGTGCAAATAGTGCTACAGTTGATACAATTATTAAAGTATTTAAAGCGCTTAAAGCAGAGATAAATTTTCGAGTTAAAATTGAGAATGAATTTATACAATTAGTTTAAAATCAGGACACATTTCCCGATACAGCATTACACTCACTCCAGCTTTTGAGGATCAAGTGATCGTCTCCAGAAAGAGTATAAGGAGTGGATAGAAAAGTAAAATATCGGAATTTTTATTTTTAAATAATTTAATTGTATGATAGTAGAATCACTAAGAGCACTATTCAGAAGAGACCTAAATAAACTTAAAACCGAAATCGGATTATATGAAAAAGAATCCAATATCTGGCTTCTAGCTCCGGGTATAGCCAATACGGCTGGCAATCTTTGTTTACATCTGGTAGGCAATTTAAACACCTTCATAGGAGCAGAAATAGGAAAAACAGGATATATCAGACATCGTGATCTCGAGTTTTCTCTTAAAAATGTACCTCGTGAGGAACTGATCTCCAAAGTGGAAGAAACCATCAAAATAGTTGACATATCACTCAGTTTATTGACGGATATCGATTTGGAAAAGGAATATACTTTATTTAAAATTGAAGGTTTCCCGCATCACTTAGGTTTCATGCTGATCCATCTTCAATCTCATCTTACTTATCATCTCGGACAGATAAATTATCACAGAAGGATGCTGGATGGTCAGTATTGATCCTGACGATACATGTGATCAAATTAAAGACCATTCAAGATTTTATAAATGAGAATAAGAACTCATCACCATATTTTAAAATTTGGGTGAGTTTAATATCAAATACAGATTGGGAAAAGCCACAAGATATAGTAATTACATTTGGAAGTGCGGATATTTTGGGGAACGGAAGTGTACGGGTTGTGTTTAATATAGGAAAGAATAAATATAGAATGATATGTACATATTACTTTGGATTAAAAAACGTTCATTTGTACATAAATTGGCTAGGAACACATAAAGAATACGACAAAGTATGTGGAGAAAACTTGCAATACAAAATCGATAAATATTAAATAGCTAAAATGGAATATAAAATAATCAAATCAGAATCACAATACGAATCATATTGTAACAAACTGCATGAACTGGTGAAAAACCCGTTAACAAGAGAAAGTGATGATGCAGAACTGTTGACGCTATTAATTGGAAAGTGGGATACAGAGAATATCAAGTTTTCAGATCTTAATCCGATAGAAACGATCAAAGCATTGATGCAAGAACATAAACTAAATTCAACGGATTTAAGCACAATTTTGAACTTATCAAAAGGTACGATTTCAAAAATGTTAAATTATAACAAAGGTCTGTCAAAAGAAACAATTAGAAATTTGTCAGTATACTTTAAATTGAACCAAGAAATATTCAATCAACCGTACAAATTGGAAAATGAAATAAATCGTAAATTTAGAGACGCATCATTGATGAATACCAAAAAAGCGATAAGTAAAGTGAATCACCCTGTATAACAATGCACTGGGCGGACAGACTTGCTATCGCTGCGTCCGTCGCCAATGCTAGGCGTTATACATGGCCTAACCATTTTAAATGACAAGATTTGGACAAGACAAGTAATTTAAAAACTGTTTATTCGGATACGAATTTAAATAACGTTTTGCAATTAGTTAACTACTTTAAAACAATTGGCGGTAAAGAAATCTCTTTGTCTTGCAGAAGACAAAATGGTTTTAAAACTAAATGGCCTCAAAGAGAAGAAAACCTCAGGACTAGATGTCATATTCAGAATGCCGCCGAATACCTAGATTCTATAAAAAATGATTTTTCAATAGAACAGATTAAAATTGTTATTGCGGACATAGCAACTTATATAAAGATATTGGACGCCAATGAAGATGTTGATTTTATTCTTTTAAGTACAAATACACTACCATCTGCAATACATTTTGACACTGCAAGAAAACTATTTTATACTCATAACATTCGAGAGCAACACAAAAATAATTATAGTACGGACCTATTAACACTTTACAGCTTAAGACTTTCATTAGAAAGCCGAATAAAAGGTCTTCTCGGAATTGACTTTGCTACAGACAAAGGAAAGCCTATTGGACTAAACACATTTATAAAAATTTCGAAAAATCTAAAATCAGTCAATTATAGTAATAAATTCAACTGGACTGAAATAGATTGGGTAAATGAATGGATTAATCATCACATGCACAGACTTCTCAGACCCTATCCTTGGATAATTCATCAAGCTATTGAGGCATTAAAACCGTTTATTGACCCGAAAGAACCTGTACAAACAAAAGGAAAAATTACATACTCATTTTATAGTGCGACAATTGTTGAGAATGAAATAGAGTTTCAACAAGAAGTTGAGACTGCTCTTAAATCAAAGTATCCAACTATCAACATTCAATGGAAAACCAGCAGAGAAATTATGCGAAATTAAAAACTTATGCTAATAGCACCTTAAGAAATTGGCGGTTCAGTGATTAAATGGAGCTTTGTGCTTCGCATCAAGTTCAGAGCTGGCATACAGTTTTGTGCTTCAAAATCGCCACCTTATTAAACCCGCAAAAGGTAGATGCAAGTGTAGGAATTCTGCCACATCGACCAAAACAGACAGAAAATAAAAATTTAAAACGTAACTTTACGACCAAAACGAATAGACAAAATAAATGGCAAACAGCAACCTGACAAGTGCAAAAACTGCAAAGAACGATGAGTTTTATACCCAATATCATGATATTGAGAAAGAGATCAATGCTTACTTAGAATATGACCCAAATCTTTTCAGGGACAAGACCCTATTGCTGCCTTGTGATGACCCTGAATGGAGCAACTTCACTAAATTCTTTGCCCAAAACTTTGAACGATTTGGGCTTAAAAAACTAATCAGCACGAGTTATGCACCTGAAAGCAAAACCTATAAGTCAGTATATCAGCCGACACTTTTTGAAGTAAACGACCCGCAGTTTGACGAATATAAAACCATAAAAAACGGTAAAATATTCACATTGACACGAGACAAATCAGGTGACGGAAAAATTGATGTAAATGATTTGGAATGGCCTTACTTAAAAGGTGATGGCGATTTCAAAAGCGAAGAGATCAAAAAACTACGAGACGAAGCCGGCATAATAATTACAAATCCACCTTTTTCGCTGTTTAGAGATTTTTTAGCTTGGATAGTTGAAGCGGGTAAAAGTTTTGTAATTGTTGGAAGTAAAAATGCTATAACATATAAAGAAGTTTTTCCATTAATTAAAGGAAATAAAATGTGGGTTGGTACAACAAGTTTTAATAAAGACATGCTATTCATTTCACCTGAAGAAGTTGACCCAACAAAAAAACCAAGTACGGCGACTAGAACTGTTGGTGGAGTTGTTTATTTAAGGTCACCTTCTGTTTGGTTCACTAATATTGACCACGGAAGAAGACACCAACCTTTGGCTGTAATGACAATGCAAGACAACATAAAATTTAGTCGTCATAAAGAAATAAAAGGTAAAGAATACCAAAAGTATGATAATTATGATGCTATTGATGTTTCATTTACCGATGCAATTCCAAGTGATTATAACGGAGTTATGGGAGTTCCTATAAGTTTCCTTGACAAATATTCACCTGAACAATTTGAAATATTAGGTAGTGATGCTGATGATGATTCACCACCAATAAAAAAATACCCTAAAAAAAACAAAGTAGTTGATAATAAACCTATGAAATCAAATACAGGAACTATGGGGTGTGTTATTAAAGAAGAAAATTTTGGCGAAGGAACTTACTTTGATGTAGGTTATCCTGTTAGGGCTGTTTACAAACGAATATTTATTAGACACAAGAAATAATGAACACAACTTTAAGAACAGATATAACAATAAAAGACATTTGCGATGGGTTCATTTATAACGAACTTGAAGGCAGAGGTTTGTTTGGACTTTCAGGTACTTTGACAATTCAACCCGAATACCAACGAAACTATATATATGCAGATGGCAAAAGAGATGTTGCCGTTATTTCGTCAATTTTAAAAGGGTATCCATTAGGACTCATCTACTTCAATACTGTAAGTACAGACAAATTTGAAGTTTTAGACGGTCAACAGCGGATTACAAGTTTTGGTAGGTTTGTAACCAACAAGTTTGCCATCAAAGACGAGAACGGAATGGAACAATATTTCAGCGGTATTGCTAAGGACAAACAAGAAAAAATATGGAACACCACACTGCTGATCTACGAGTGTGAAGGAACAGAAAGTGAAATTAAAGAGTGGTTTAGGACAATCAATATTGCAGGTGTACCTCTCAACAATCAGGAATTACTGAATGCAGTGTATTCCGGACCTTTTGTAACACTTGGCAAAGAAGATTTTAGCAATACACAAAATGCCAATATCCAAAAATGGAGTGCTTACGTTTCAGGAAGTGCCAACAGACAGGAATTTTTAGAAAGAGCATTTGACTGGGTGAGTAAAGGGAATATTGGTGATTATATGAGCCGTCACCGTTTTGACACGAACATTAACGAACTAAAAACCTATTTCAACAGTGTTATTGACTGGGTTTCTACTGTATTTATTGACGTAGAAACTGAAATGCGTGGACTTGAATGGGGACGACTATATGAAATTTACAAAGGTCAACCATACAGCCCACAAGCT
>JAYTNJ010000394.1:0-2273 GCA_043748345.1 Saprospiraceae bacterium | reverse complement strand
CAAATGCTATATCTGAATTAATGGTAACTAGCTGAGCAGTGCCAGTAAACGAGTTTTCATCAAATACTACATTGTCGGCGGCTGAAGGCGTAACTGCGTATGTTACGTTTCCTCCCGATGAAGTAGCCCAATGCCTGATTTCTCCCCAATCACCAGAACCTCCCACCCAATAGTAATCAGCAGAGATTCCTTTCTCATTAATTAAACATAAAAATAATACAACAAATAGTAGGTTAAATTTTTTCATCTAAAATTGGTAAAAATATCAAAATTATTGAAAAAATACCATATTCAATATAATTAGCGAAAAATAATTTTTGATAGTTAGATATCCTTATATTTTAGTTTTGTTTGACGTACTTTTTTCAACTATTTTAGTTAGGCCATTTCAAGAACATTAACTGTCTTCCCAGGAAGAGTTGTCTGCCCGGTAAGGAAATTATCAACTGCCCTTGCTGCTTCCCGACCTTCATGAATAGCCCATACCACCAATGATTGTCCACGTCGCATATCACCGGCAGCAAAAACATGTGGCACATTAGTCTGGTAATTTGTAGAAAAGACATTTCCCTTGGCATCAACACTAATTCCAAGATGGTCAAGTACTCCTTCTTTTTGCGGATGCAAAAAGCCGGCTGCAATAAATAAAGCTTCGCATGGAAGTATTCTTATAGTTTCTTTAAGTTCTATGAAATCATAACGCCCTGTATATGGATCAATGTCCCATTCAATTTCTACTATTTCTATACCTGTCAGATTATTGTTTGTATCTTTTACAAACCTTTTAGTTTGAATCGACCACTCTCTTTGGCATCCTTCTTCGTGAGATGTAGAAGTTCGTAATATCATTGGCCAAAGAGGCCAGGGATCTTTTGATGACCTCTCGTTTCCGGGTTTTGCCAGAAGATCGATCTGTGTTACAGATGCTGCCGCTTGCCGGTTTGAAGTGCCGACACAGTCTGCTCCGGTATCACCGCCTCCTATTACCACTACATTTTTCCCTTCAACAAAAATCTTTGGCAATACATCAAAGCCTTTATCCACATATTTGTTTGACATTTCCAAAAAGTCCATGGCAAAATGGACCCCTTCAGCTTCGCGTCCCGGGATATTTAGATCTCTTGGTATGGTGCTTCCACCAGTCAAAACTATGGCGTTGTTCTCTGATTCGATATCTTTGATATTAACATTCAATCCGACATTTGAATTACAATTAAATATTATCCCTAACTCTTCCATATGCTTTACTCTCCTGTCGACAACCCACTTTTCGAGTTTAAAGTCAGGAATTCCGTATCTCAGCAAGCCACCCGGTTTTTCATTACGCTCATACACCGTTACACGATGACCTGCCTTGCATAATTGCTCTGCTGCTGCGAGACCAGCAGGCCCTGATCCGATGATGGCAACTGATTTACCGGATTCTAGCCTTAAATTATCAGCTTTTACCCAGCCATGCTCATAAGCGCGCTCTATGATTTGTTTTTCGATATTTTCAATGGCTACTGGGCTATTATTGATGCCCAAAACACAAGCGGCTTCACAAGGTGCCGGACATATCCTTCCGGTGAATTCCGGAAAATTATTAGTGTCAGCCAATATGTGATATGCTTTTTTCCAGTCTTCTCTATGGACAGCATCATTAAAATCTGGAATAATATTTCCCAACGGACATCCATTATGGCAAAAAGGTACTCCGCAATCCATACATCTTGCAGCTTGAGTTGTTATGGTGCTGTCTTCAGTCTGTTGGTAAATTTCTTTATAATCATTTAATCTGACTTCAACAGGTCTGGACAGGGGTACTACTCTGTTATATTTCTGGAATCCTTTAGGATCTGACATAAATTTAAATGTTAATTTTAATAGTCAAAGTTTATAAATATCTCTTAGAATCCATATCGTGTTGCAACGACTTTTTTTGACTTTGTGATAAAGCCTGGGTCTTTCCTCCTCGCTAGTACCGCTTTATACTCTACAGGCATAACTTTGCTGAATTTTCTTTTATGCGTGTTCCAATGGGTTAAAATTTCGAGCGCCTGTGATGAGCCTGTATACCTGAAATGGTCCCTCAATTGTTCTTTTATTAAATGTTCATCATGTGGGGTCACTTCATCAAGTATAACCATTTCGCGATTGAGCAAAACATCAAGCTGATCAGCCTGATCATAAACATAGGCTATTCCCCCACTCATGCCAGCAGCAAAATTTCTACCCACACTTCCAAGAATCGTAACCATTCCTCCTGTCATATATTCACAAGCATTATCACC
>JAYTNJ010000393.1:0-20679 GCA_043748345.1 Saprospiraceae bacterium | reverse complement strand
ATCCTCACTGAGTGAAAGATGATATCCTAAGTTTGTAATATGATATATATCTCTAAAATTGAATGGCTTACCATCAATAACAAAAAGATGCATAAAGTTGGGCTTTAACAATACTTCTGCAAATATACTTTTTTTATCCTTAGTAAACGGATAGAAGATACCATCTTTGGCAATAGGATTGACATGAAATCGGGCCAACCAGCATTTGGAAGTTTTATCGGATACCAAAAAGAAGATTTTGCCGTTAAACTAAAGTTAAATAATCGTATTAAAATGCTAATTATTTTATATTAAAACGCAGATAATCAACATTATAAATAAATTTAAAGAAAGTTTAATCCTTCCAAAGAGGTAACTTTTATTCATTGCATGTTGTCTTAATTGCAGTAACATTACAATAAAATTGTACTTTTGGCAAAATTTTTAAAAAAACATTTTAATTCAAACAAATGAAAACAAAAAATTTTCTTTTTTCTATGACGATAGCGTTGGCTTCACTATCAAGTGCTGGCGCTCAAAAGATAGCTGTAGTAGATATAAATGAAGTTTTATCAGCATTGCCGGAATACCAGAATGCACAGGTCGAACTTGATAAAATTGCAGCTGAATGGAGGCAGGAAATCGCGCAGGAGTTTGATAAGGTAAAAAGTCTTTATAATAAATTTCAGGCCGAACAAGTGCTTTTAAGTGCCGATGACAAGACCAGAAAAGAAGAAGAAATAGTAAAGATGGAAGCTGAAGTCAGGGAAATGCAAAAAGCTAAATTTGGACCTGAAGGAGCCCTCTTTAAAAAAAGACAGGAAATGGTATCACCTATACAGGAAAAAGTATTTGCTGCTATTGAATCATACGCAGCTGACCGGGGATTTGATATCATTTTTGACAAAGGTGGAGCGACAGGTTTACTTTTTGCTAATGCCGAATATGACAAAACTGCCGATCTTAAAAAAAGACTTAATATTAAATAACTTTTAGATTTTTATAAACAAACAAACCAATCAACTTCAGTAAAATGAACAAATTAATTCCAATTATTTTATTATGCTTTTCGATAATAATCTCTGCCAATAGCCAGAAGATAGGATATGTTAACTCTCAGGAAATCCTGACATCATTGTCGGAAGTAAAACAAGCCAATTCTGATATAGAAGTCATGAAAACCATGTTTCAGAAAAAAGGTGAAGATATGGTCAAAGAACTTCAGACTAAATATCAGGAGCTTCAGAAGAAACAGCAGACAGGCGAACTCGCACCGGTAGAAATAGAAAAGCAGTCCGCTTTACTTAAATTGGAAGAAGCAAAGCTGGGTGAATTTGAGAAATCAAGCCAGGAAAAAATCTACCAGAAAAGTGAAGAATTGCTAAGACCTATTCAGGAAAGGGTTAATAAAGCCATTAAAGACGTTGCTACCGAAAACGCATTTTTGTATATATTTGACGCAGGAATGGGTGTGATATTGTATTCTGACCCAACCGCTGATGTCACCAAGCTCGTAAAAGCTAAATTGGGTATAGTAACACCCTAAAATGTAGGCATAAGTAGATAAGTAGGAAAATAAATTTTACAGTCGAAAAGCTGGAAAATTTGTCTTTTTAAGTGTCAAAATTGGGGTTGATGTAAGAATACCTAATAAATATGAAGCGAAGCCCGTATCAACCGATAGGGATATTTGATAGTGGCGTTGGCGGACTTACTGTTGCCAATGCCATTCATCATTTTCTGCCCGATGAAAGGTTGATATATTTTGGAGATACAGTTCACCTGCCTTATGGTGATAAATCAGCAGATGCGATACGTTACTACAGTCTCAGGATTAGTAAATTTTTACTGGAACAGGATTGTAAAATGATCATAATTGCCTGTAATTCTGCATCTTCAGCAGCTTACGATATGCTGCTTGATTTTTTTGAAGGTAAGGCATTGTTTGTCAATGTGGTGGATCCGTTGGTCAATGCCGTAATATCAAATGGTTATGAAAATGTAGGAGTTATAGCTACCAAGGCAACAATCCATTCTTCTATATACCGTAATAAAATAAAATCTCTCAATCAAAAAATTAAAGTCAATCAACTGGCTACTCCTTTACTGGCCCCGATGATCGAAGAAGGATTTTATAGCGGCAGCATCAGTAAAAGTGTAATCGAAAATTATTTGAGCCATCACGAACTTCAGGATATAGATGCGCTTCTACTGGCATGTACTCATTATCCTCTCATCAAAGATGAAATTAATGAATACTATGGTGGAAAGGTAGCCATTCTGGATTCTACAGATGTGGTAAAAGAAGAGGTTAAAAGACTATTGGCAGCAGAAGATCTGCTTTGTGACCAAAGAAGCGGGCCTGATCACTTTTTTGTGTCAGATTACACCCTTTCATTTGAAGAGACTTCCAGAAGTTTTTATGGCGAAGATATACCATTAGAAGCTATTCAGATCTGGACATAATCAGGGCAAAAGTTATACAAAATTAATATTTTTGTGTAATCGGAGGTTTTTATTTAAATTTTACCCACAATCTTATAAGTAGTATCTACATCACCCATAGTATAAAAATGAAGACAGGGGACACCGGCAGCTTTGAGCTCCTTACATTGTGATATGCACCATTCTATACCCAATTTTTTGATATCCTTATCATCTGTTTTGATGACTTCTTTTACGAGCTCTTCGGGAAAGTTGATGAAGAATTTTCGTGGTATGGAACTGAGCTGATATTTTTTAGTGATAGGCTTCAGACCGGCTACTATGGGCACGTTAATACCAGCTGCAATGCATGCGTCTCTGAATCTGAAAAAATTAGTATTGTCAAAAAACATTTGGGTCACAATATAACTTGCACCTGCATCAATTTTTTGTTTGAGGTAGTCTATATCAGTAACAAAATTAGGTGCTTCAAAATGTTTTTCAGGGTAACCTGCTACTCCAATGGAAAAATCTGTAGGTGACCCCTTTTCGATATTACTGTCCAGATAGTTACCGTGGTTCATATCATTGATCTGTTTTACAAGATCTACGGCAAACTTATGACCGTTTGGTTCAGGAATAAATTTATCTTCAAACTGTCTGGCATCACCCCTGAGAGCCAATACGTTATTTATACCCAGGAAATTGAGGTCAATCAGAGCATTTTCAGTTTCTTCGATACTGAAACCACCACAAATGAGGTGAGGGATGGCATCTATTCCATACCTATGCATGATAGATGCACAAATGCCTACGGTGCCGGGACGTTTTCTGATGGCTGTTTTTTCGTAATATCCACTGGGTTGCTTGTTATAAACGTATTCTTCTCTATGGTAAGTCACATCTATGAAAGGTGGCTTAAACTCCATCAGTGGGTCGAGCGTGTTGAATATGTCAGACATACTTCCGCCTTTGAGCGGAGGTAATACTTCAAATGAAACCAATGTCTGGCCTATAGTTTTATTAAAATATTCCGTTATTTTCATTAATATGACTGATTCTAATTGACCGCAAAGGTATGTAAAGCAATTTTGAAATGGAAAATACTTATTTTACTTCTTGTCTTTCTTTTTATAGTCACCTCTACGCCAGGCATCTATAAATTTTTTCCATGACAGGGGGTTAAATATATTTTGTGGTTTTATCTGACCAGTATAGACATAATCATTGGCCTGTTGTTTTATGACAAGGCTGGAAGTCTCTCTTCCGTCTACCGGTATTGAGTATCTGATTTCTTTCATTTTTTCTTCTGCCAGGTTTGCCTGAGCGTTTTCTCTCAAATCGTTTGTGATATCAATTTCAAGAAATTCCTGTTTAAAATGTTCCTTGCTAGGCCATGGAAAAATAACCGCTTCGGGAAGGAGTATATTGTCTTCCGTCATGATCTGAATCCATTTGTATTTTGCGGACTGAAGTGTGTCAGGTATTTTTATTTCAACCGTTTTATATCCTATTCTCGAAAAAACAATGGTTTCTCCGGGAAGAGCCACAAATGAAAAGAATCCATCAAAATCTGCTGCTGCTCCCCTGCTGGTACCCATTACGGCTACATTTGTATACGCAAGAGGTCTTGGTTCTCCTTTATCATCTTCAAAAAACACCATGCCTGAAAATTCAATCACCCGAGTTTGTACTTCTTTCTTCTGAGCAGAAAGGCTTAAAGTGATAGTAAGCCAAAGTAAAGTAAGTGGTATTATTCTGAATGTCATTTTTAATTTTTTATTACGCAATAGTAACATAATTTCGGACTGATAATTATACTACTGTTCCGAAACGGACAAATCCGCACAAAAATAACCTTAAATCAATAATTAACATCGATTTAACTCAGATGTTTTATCAACTTTTTGACAAATCGTTCAGTTGTATTTAAATATTTTAAAAAACCAGAAATCCAAGGGCATTTTCGATTACCTGATCCATTTTGGTCACATAGCTAAAATGGATCCCCTTGATGTAATCTGCCGGTATTTGTTCTACATGCCTTCGGTTATCTTCACAAAGCATGATCTCAGTTATGCCTGCTCTTCTGGCAGCCAATACTTTTTCTTTAATACCACCAACGGGCAATACTTTACCCCTAAGGGTGATTTCTCCGGTCATAGCGAGAAAAGGTTTGACCGGTTTTCCCTTTAGAGCAGAAGTGATGGCAGTCAGCATAGTGATACCGGCACTCGGGCCATCTTTAGGTATGGCTCCTTCGGGTACATGTATGTGAAGGTCAGTTTGTTCAAAAATTTCGGGGTCGATACCCAGTGATGTACTATGAGCTTTAATGTAACTTAAGGCGGTGGATGCTGATTCCTTCATCACATCTCCCAGATTTCCTGTGAGTACCAGCTTCCCTTTTCCTTTGCTGGAGCTTACTTCAATAAATAGTATATCACCGCCCACACGTGTCCAGGCAAGCCCAACCGCCACACCCGGCAAATCTACTTTTACATACTGGTCGTTATCAAATTTTACCGGACCTAGGGCGATGTTTACATCTTTTTCTGACAGCTTAGGGTTGTAGTCTTCGTCCATGGCTACTTTTTTGGCAACACTTCTCATCACACCGGCTATGGTCCTGTCCAGTGATCGTACACCTGACTCGCGGGTGTACTTCTGGATGATATACTGTAGAATTTGCGGGCTGAGTATAGCTGCTTTTTCTTTCAGACCGTGTTCTTTAAGTTGTTTGGGTAAAAGATGTTTCTTTGCTATTTCGACTTTTTCTTCCAATGAATATCCACTGATCTCAATGATCTCCATTCTGTCAAGCAGAGCCGGTTGTATTGTAGAAAGTGAATTGGCAGTAGCTACAAAAAGAACCCTGGACAAATCATAATCCAGATCCAGATAATTATCATGAAAAGTAGAGTTTTGTTCAGGGTCCAGTACCTCCAGAAGAGCGGATGATGGATCTCCTCGGAAGTCTTTACCCAATTTATCGATTTCATCCAGTATAAAAACAGGATTGGATGATTTTGCTTTTTTTATAGACTGAATGATACGGCCGGGCATGGCTCCTATATACGTTTTTCTATGCCCTCTTATTTCACTTTCGTCGTGCAATCCACCCAAAGACATGCGAATAAACTGCCTTCCCAAAGCAGTAGCTATCGATTTGCCAAGGCTAGTTTTACCTACACCTGGGGGTCCTACCAGACAAAGTAGAGGAGCCTTCATATCGCCTTTGAGCTTTAGAACTGCCAGGTGCTCTATGATTCTGTTTTTTACATCTTCCAGGCCAAAATGGTCTTTATCCAGAACCATCTTTACTTTTTTAAGATTAAATACATCCCGGGTTACCGTGTTCCATGGAAGATCAAGCATTAACTCAAGGTAGTTGAGAATAACAGAATATTCTGCTATCTGAGGATTTACTCTTCTGGCTTTTATTATCTCTCTATCAAAAGTTTCTTTGGCTTCTTTCGGCCACAGTTTTTTATCAGCACGCAGTTGTAGGCGATTGAGTTCTTCTTCATGCGGATTGCCTCCGAGCTCTTCCTGAATAGTTTTCAGTTGCTGATTTAGGAAATATTCTTTTTGTTGTTTTTCAAGATCACCCCTGACTCTGGATTCTATTTTGTCTTTGATCTGAAGCAATTGCAGCTCCTGATTCATAGCCGCCATTATGATCTCTGCTTTTTCGACATAATCATCAATGGCCAGAATTTCCTGTTTTTTGTCTACGCCCAGATTCATATTTGAAGATATGAAATTGAGCAGGAAGCCGTTATTTCTTATATTATGAAGCATCATATTGGCTTCGGAAGGAATATTAGGTGACAGCTCGATGATCTTTTTGGCATAATCCCGTATAGACGAGATCATTGCATTAAATTCAAGATTTCTTGTAGGTATGTTGTCTCCCAAAATCTGAACTTCTGCTTCGAGCATTTTTTCATTAGTGATAAATAACCCCGGGGTAAATCTTTTTCTTCCCTGCAATATAGCGGTCGTGCTTCCGTCCGGCATTTTGAGTATTTTCATAATCCTGGCTACGGTTCCTACCCTATGGAGGCCATCGGGTGCAGGATCTTCACTTTCCATATCCATCTGAGCGATGACACCCAGCAGTTTATCCCCCTTATCAGCTTTCTGTAATGCCTTGATGGATTTATCTCTTCCGACAGTAATTGGTATGACAACACCTGGAAATAAAACTGTATTTTTTAATGCCAATATGGGCATTACGTCCTTATAATCATCATCAAACTTTAGCTCATCATCACTAATACTGAATACAGGCAATATTTCGCCATCTTCTTTCATGTCATCGAGCATATAAATATTTTTATCAAACATGGATATGGGTTTCTACTTTAAATCGCAGGTTAAATGATATGACAACATATATACCAAACGTAAAATTATACATTTCAGGTATCATATTGTCATATTCTTATGCCGATATTGGACAAAGTGGCATATTATTAAACGGTTTTATACTATTTGTTTGTCTGTGTGCTTTATTAAATCGTTGATACTTACTTGTCACCCTTGAATGTCTGGGAATGTAAATTTAAGAAAGGATGAAAAATGTCAAAATTTTCTACCGTAATTTACAATGTTATGCTTAAATTTTTTTAAAAATTACTACCTTTACCCATGATGAATGGTGCAGAAATAAAAAATAAACTTTTTCAATCTCCCGAAATATTCAAAAGATACTTGTCTGATTCTCCCAATGATTATTGATGAAAAGGTACGTTGTTTATTCAAAAATACAATATATAATTATTAGTCTGGCACTTTGGATTGTTATTTCTATCATATGGAGTAATGGTGTGTCAGGTCAAAATAAAAGTATAGATTTTGAAAAATATTCTGTCGAGCAGGGACTTTCAAATGTAAGCGCACACTCGCTCCTGCAGGATAAACAAGGATTTATTTGGATAGGAACCCAAGGAGGGTTGAGTAGGTTTGACGGCTATTCATTTGTCAATTATTATAGCGATCCCTATGATTCGACCACCCTGAAGGACAACTATATAACTTGTCTGGCGGAGGATACGAAAGGAAGAATATGGGCGGGTACCAGGCTAGGAATCAGCAGACTGGATAAGACAACAAATCAGGTCTCAAACTTTGCTTTCGAGGATGGATATATTCATAAAAAACTCTATGATTATATTACTTCAATACTTGTAGATAAAAGTGGAAATCTTCGTTTGGGAACTAAAGGTGGTTTACTTTTTTTTAATGCCCAATTAAAAATAATTGAAAAGATAGCCCTTCCAACTTCTGAAGGAGCAGCTGACCGGCCCATAAGAGTCAACGACCTTAAATCAGATCAGGAAGGTAATATCTGGATAGGCACAGAACAAGGATTATACTTTTGTACAGCTGCTGACAATAAAGCACGTAAAGTAGATATAGGTAATGTAAATATAACGAAACTGGTCGATGATGGCAATATTCTATGGATGGGCACTGCTGCGGGAGTGTATCGCCTGGACAAAAAGACCAAGATAAAACTAGTTATCCTGCCATCTGCATTAGGACAAAATGAAATTTACACCCTTACTGTCAATAGTAAAAATCAACTTCTGGCAGGCACTCTGGAAGGTATTAAAGTTTTGGACAGAAGCGCATCCAGATTTATGCCTTTTTTCACAAATGAAAGGGTAGTAAGCTGGTATCAGAGCAACCGCCCTCAGGCTTTGATTGAAGACTTTGACCATTCATACTGGATAGCTACATTCAGCGACGGAGTGTACCATTATGATCCCAGCCCTCCTAAATTCAACCATTATAAATATGAAGTTGACAATCCTTTTTCACTGAATGAAAATGCTGTATATGGTCTTTGTGAAGATAAAAAAGGCAACGTTTGGGTGGGTACATCCACTGATCTGAATATACTTAACAAAAAGTCAAGGAAGTTTGACAGGTTTTCTAAAACGCCTACAGGTACAATCTGGATAGTTTATGAAGACAATGAAGGTGTAATCTGGGTAGGAAGCAGAAAAGCTCTGATAGAAATTAAGCCTGACAAATCAATAGAATACTACACTTCAAATGATAAAAACAGGAGTAACCCAGGAAAGATATTAAGTATATTTCAGGATCATAAAGGTATAATGTGGTTCGGTGGTCGGGATGGATTGTACTCCCATGTCAAAGGTAGTGGTATTTTTACTCCATTTAATCTGCCTCAAATATCACCGGATAGTATTCAGCTGAATTATATAACAGAAGACAAAAATAATCAGCTTTGGGTCGCGACCACTTATGGGTTGTATTTAGTAGATTCTGATAGAAAAAATGTCCGTTATTTCTTAAAAAATGATAAGGATATAACCTGCCTTTCGGATAATAATCTGTCTGGAATATTGATTTCAGATAGTGGTGAATTGTATGTATCGTCGATTAATTATGGTTTAAATAAATTCAACCCCACCACAGAAACTTTTGAATATTTCACGACGAAAGATGGCTTGCCGGATGAAAAATTGTGGGGCATCGTTGAAGACCTCCATGGAATGATATGGCTGAGTACAAGTAAAGGAATATCAAGATTTGATCCTAAGACAAGGACATTTCAGAATTTTGATATCCATGACGGACTACAGAGTTATGAATTTAATAATTTATCTTTTCATAAAAGTAAACATAGTGATAAGATATACTTCGGCGGGATCAATGGATTTAATGTTTTTCATCCGGACAGCATAACCTACAATCAAAAACTACCTGAAGTGGCATTTACGAGATTCAGATATGGTACCGGTAAATCCGCACTGTCTGATTTTTTTGATGTACAAGGATTAAGTCTTAAAAATAATATAGTATTGCCTGTTGGTACAGAGACGGTATCTATTGAATTTTCTGCTTTAAATCTTAAACAATCATTCAAAAACAAGTATAAATATCAGTTGGAAGGAGTCAATCTGAACTGGATGGATCTGGGCATAAAACATGATGTTTCATTTGCAGGGCTTGCTCCTGGTGATTATAAATTATTGGTACACGCGTCAAATAATGATGGCAAATGGACCATAGAGCCTGCCAGCATTCTTTTCACTATAACGCCCTCATGGTGGCAGACGATTTGGTTTAAGATATTGATGATAATACTGGCTATTTGGATGGTTTACAGTGTTTCTCAGTATAATCTGACCAGGAGCCTTGAGATGGAAAATATCCGCACTCAGATAGCAAGTGACCTCCATGATGAAGTGGGCTCCATGCTGTCAGGCCTTGCTATGCAAAGCGAACTCTTACTATCGGGCAATTTAAGAGATGATGTATCCAGATTGGAAAATATTGCACTAATCAGCAGATCGGTTATTGGCAAAATGAGAGATTTGGTGTGGAGTATTGATAGCAGAAGAGATAGTATGGGTGCTCTTATCGACAGAATGGAAGAACAGGCTGCTGATCTTTTTCACCCATTAGAAATTGGATTCAGGTTGGAAGCAGGAGAATATGTTAGCAGAAAAAAATTATCTGTCCTTGTCCGGCAGCAATTATTTTTGATATTTAGCGAAGCCATAACCAATGTAGTTAGGCATTCAAATGCAAGTCATGTCCATATTAAAATAGGAAATTTCGAAAACGTATTTGAATTATCTATTCATGATAACGGTACTAATAAAAGTAAAATGACTTATAATACAGGCTTGGGTAAATCCAATATGAAAATGCGTGCAGAAAAACTTGGAGCTAATCTCAGTATCACACAAAAAGATGGATATTGTATTAGGTTGATAATGAACAGAATATAAATCAAGGATATCAATCAGTACCTCACATCCACTCACATTAAAATGTGATTGTTTTACTTATTTTTATGATGTATCTTTGCTTTATGAATCCAATTTGTCTGAACATTATTGAAGACGATGATATAGTTCGTGAAAGCCTGGTAACTTTTCATGAGATAAAAAAAGAAATTAGAGATGTCCTGGCCTTTCAGTCAATGGAAGATTTTATACAATATTACTCAAATAATAGTGAGAACCTTCCAAACGTCATCCTGCTTGACATACAACTGCCGGGAAAATCAGGTATAGAAGGGATACCGGAAATAAAAAAACTGATGCCTGATACAGACATCATCATACTTACAACGTTTGAAGACAATGAAAAGATATTCAGTGCTTTATGTGCAGGTGCGTGTTCATATCTTTCTAAAAAAACAACCCTCAGTGCCATTTTTGATTGTATATTGACCGTGAGCCGGGGCGGATCCTATATGTCTCCTGCTATTGCCCGCAAGATCACACAATTTTTTGTCAAAGACAAAATAATGGACAATCCACTGTCAAGTCGGCAAATGGAAGTCGTTCACGGAATAGTAGATGGATTGAGTTATAAAATGATAGGCGAAAAGCTTAATATTTCTCTCGATACCGTCAGAACACATATCATGCAGATCTACAGGACACTCAATATTAATTGTAAAAGCCAACTCATCAAGTGGGCCTTAGAAAATAAGATAAAATAGTTTTATGAAGTGCTGCATATTTAAGTTTTCGCCAAACACTCTCATGATACTTTAAAAAATCAATACAAAATGAATTTCATATCAACATTAAGTCATTTAAAACGGACGTGCAAATACATCTATCTGATATTTTAGAACGGTACGCACATTAAAATCATCAATCAAAACAAAAAATGGAATCAAAAAACACGTCACTAAGTCCTGTCGAAACCGGAGAACGGATTACGGCGCTCGATATCATGCGCGGCTTTGTCTTATGCGGTATTCTTCTGATGAACATCAACGGCTTCGGGCTGGCACACGCTTATGGGGACCCTACTATTGCAGGTGGTGCTACTGGCTGGAATCTGTATACCTGGATTGCTACAAATATGTTTTTTGAAGGAACTATGCGGGGTCTTTTTTCACTGCTCTTTGGGGTGGGCATGTTTATCCTGCTGGATCGTATGGACAAAAGACATGCGGGCATCAAGGGGGCAGATATATATTTCAGGAGGCTGACATGGCTTTTGCTATTTGGTGTACTTCATGCCTATCTTTTGATATGGTCAGGAGAAATTTTATTTAACTATGCTCTGATGGGTTTTCTGGTGTATTCATTCAGACGACTGGCACCCAGGACATTGATCATCATAGCATTAGTATTATTTTCGATAGGGTCATTCTGGAGTTTTATGGAGTATAGAGGTAAAGTAGAAATGCTTGCCAAAGTGGAACAGGCTACAGTTTTGAAAGCACAAGGAAAAGAACTGGCTAAAGACATGAAAGGTGCAACAAAAGAATGGGAACAAGTGCTGGAAGATAGGTCAACCGAAAATATAAATTTCCATAATGAAAGTATGCGTAAAGGATATTTTGAAGTGATGGCTTTCAATGCACCTATTGTAATGAAGTGGAAAACTTATGGACCTTACAGATATGATGCGTGGGATGTGCTCCCGATGATGCTACTGGGTATAGCCCTTTTTAAATGGAACATTCTATCCGGAAATAAACCTGCCCGCTTTTACTTCATTATGGTTTTACTTGGATATAGCATTGGACTGACGGTCAATTATTTTGAAACGATGAACATCATCAACCAAAACTTCTCCTATATTTCGTTTTACGAAAACAATGCTACTTACGACGTAGGTAGAGTATCTGTATCGCTAGGGCATATCGGTATGATCATGCTGTTTAGTAAACTTAATGTTCTGCACTGGTTAAAATATGCGATTTCATGTATCGGAAAAATGGCGCTAACCAATTATCTCACTCATTCTTTTATTTGTATGATTGTTTTCACGGGAGTGGGCTTTGGTATGTTTGGCAAATTGCAGCGGTATGAATTGCTGTACGTAGTGTTCGGTATCTGGATCTTCCAGCTTATTATCAGTCCGATATGGTTGAAGTATTTTCATTATGGACCTGCAGAGTGGGTATGGAGACGGTTGAGTTACCTTCAGAAGCCACCATTCAAAAAAATTTAGTGCCACCTAAATGAGTATATATTAATGATGATCCCGATGATGTTTAAGATTTTAAACTTCAAAAATATAATATTATGTTTTATAGTTGTTACTTAATATGAATATTTTACAAAATTAACAAAAAGAACTATATTTGATTTATAATTGATATTATTACAATATTATTACAATATTATTATTATGAATTTAAATGATTTTTTAACCACTTAATTATTTTAATATGAGATTTTTAATGATTTTTATTGCAGCCGGATTTTTAATGCTGGCATCATGCAAACCCGCTCCAGACAGCAATGCCGCAACAGCAGAAGCACCTAAAATGGATATGGCACAAGTAAAAGCAGAAATTCAAGCAATAGAGACAGCCTGGGCAACGGCTCAAAATGCAAAAGACATCAATGCATTAATGGCTATGTACGCTGATGATGCCATCAGTATGACGGATGGAGCGCCTTCACTTAATGGGAAAGCAGCCATACAGGCATATCAGGAGGCCGAATTTGCTAAAGCACCTGCCGGACTTAACAGTGCATATACTGTCCAGGATGTATATGGTGAAGGAGAAACAGTGACTGAAGTAGGCTCCGGAGTCACTAAAGATGCTTCAGGTGCAGTAGTGAGAACCGGAAAATATGTGGCTATCTGGAAAAAGATGGATGGCAAATATGTTTGCATCAGAGAGATATACAACAGTGATAAGCCGGCCAAATAAATGATTTCAAATACAGGATGGGGTGAAGATATCCTGCTTTGTCCTGTATTTTTTTTAAAATCAAAACAATCATGATAATATTCAAGAAAAGTCAATTGCCCCGAGGATTAGCTATGCTTTTGTTGTTTGAAATTTATTCAGTTTGTACGGGGCAATCGCAAATTATTGGCAAGGTAACAGAAGTATCGGGAGCTCCACTTGGTTATGCTAACATTTTATTGCTTCAAGCCAGAGACTCCACATTTATTAAAGGAGAAATAGCCGGAGATGACGGCACTTACTCTTTTAAAGGCATTGCAGATGGCGATTATCTTTGTGAATTCAGCATGGTGGGATATCCCAATAAATATTCAAAGCCTTTTAAAATAACTGCCACTTCAGCTACTATAGATATGGGTATAACCACTATGGATGAAAGTATCACGCTCGAGGGAGTAGAGATTGTCGCCAAACGAGCTTTTTTGGAGCAAAAGATAGACAGAACAGTGGTCAATGTCTCCAATAGCATCACCAATGCCGGCGGAAACGCGCTCGAGGTACTGACCCGATCTCCGGGTGTCAGGGTCAATCGTCTCACGAAAACCATAACTTTGGTGGGTAAGGAAGGTGTCATCGTCATGATCAATGGTAAAATATCCAGAATGCCTGCCGATGCGGTGGTACAGATGCTGGAAGGCATGAATGCGGATAATATTGACCGAATTGAACTGATACATACCCCACCAGCCAACTTTGATGCCGAGGGCAATGCAGGTATCATAAATATTGTACTTAAAAACACAGGTGACGAAGGACTCAATGGCAATTATTTTGCGAAAGGTGGCTATGGTCGGGGCGGAAAACACGGTCTTGGCTTGAATTTCAATTTTCGAAAACAAAAGTGGAATACATTTGGGGGCTATGATTACAATTACAACAGAACTCCACAGGTTTTTACCAATAACAGAGGAATATATCAGGGTAATGATTTTCTGCAAACAGATACTAAGAGTACCCGTACCCATACTCCAACAAAAACACAGAATGCAAAATTCGGAGTAGATTACCAGCTTTCAAAAAAAACAGTAGTAGGCTTTTTAGGTAATTTTTCGGAAAGAGACTGGTATATGGATGCAACTAATGAAACAATCCAAACTAAAAACGGGAATATCGAATCTAGGATCAATATGCCGAATACTGAGGTTAACCTTATGCGTACATATACTGGCAACATCAATCTTACCCATACATTTGGACCAGATCATAATTTTACGCTGGATGCAGATTACGTAAAAGTTAACATACACAATCCGAGTGAATATATAGTCAACTCCAGCAAAGGTACTGGTCCTTTTTTGCCCGACTATCGACTCAGCCTGCAAAAGGATACACCTATAGATGTCTTTGTTACCAAGGCAGATTATTTGTTTAAAATTAAAAATGTTAGTTTTGAAGCAGGAGGAAAATATACCAAACTTGCTTTTGATAACGATATCCGAATAGATAGTCTTACACCAGGTAACAACAAGTTTTTGTTACAGGAATATACATCTTTGGCGCATCTTGATGAGAATATTAAAGCAGGGTATATCTCTGCAGCTTTTAATCTAGGCAGTAAGACTGATTTGAAAGCAGGACTCAGATATGAACATACTATCACTAACCTCGGCACTGTGCAGCAGCCCGATATTGTGGATAGAAACTATGGTTCCTGGTTTCCCAGTATTTTCCTTACACGTAGGATTTCCGAACAACAATCTTTAAATTTATCATATAGCCGACGTATTTTCAGACCTCAAATCAGTCAATTGGCTCCTTTTTTGGTATTTACAGATCCTACAACCCTTTTGGGTGGAAACCCTGCCCTGCAACCATCATTTACCGATGCATACAAAATAGACTATAGCATAAATTCCTGGCGAATCGGTGTCTCTTATAGTACTGAAAGATTTCCTGTAAGATGGGTTCCCGTCGTTGATGCTGCAAGAAACAGACAGGTCAATACCACCAAAAATCTTGAAAGTGAAAAAGTTCTCGGAGGGAATATTTATGTACCTTTCCATCCGGCTAAATGGTGGGAAATGACCAGCTCCGTTTATGTTAATATATCATCTACCAAATTGACAATAGAAAAAACAAACATAGTCCTTGACAATATAAACTATGGATTTAACATTAATAATACCTTTATTTTACCAAATTCATACTCTATGGAATTATCAGGAAATTATAACGCTCCTTCTTATTTTGGACTTGCTAAATTTCAAGCTACCGGAGCATTAAATATAGGGATACAAAAAAACTTGGGAGCTAATTGGGGTAAAGTGAGTATGAATGTTTCAGACCTTTTTTTATCTACCAATTGGATAGGTAGTACCTCGCAACCTCAAAATAATATTTTGGTAGATCTTTCATTTAGATTTGCAGAGAGAACCTTTATGTTGTCCTGGACAAATACCTTTGGAAGTCAGAAACTAAAATCATCCAGAGACCGGCAGACAGGTGCAGCAGAAGAGATGAAGCGCATGTAAGTAAAGTAATTTAAGATATATATTATCAACGGGGAAGCCGAAAACCGTCCAGAGTAGGCATTGAACAATTAAATTTTTACATTATGGTTTACAGAAATTATTTTAAACTCGCAACTATTTGTGTTGCTTTATTTATCATCAGTTGTAAGTCGCCATCAACAGAGGTGACACCTTCTACAGATCAAGCGATGGCTGAACCTGCGGTATTAAAGCCTGATATGGCAGCTGTCAAAGCTGAAATCCAAGCATTGGAGAGTGCATGGGCAGTGGCAGATGACGCACGTGATGCTTCTGCACTCGCAGCATTTTACGCGGATGACGCGGTAACTTTGTCCAATAACAAACCGATGATTTCAGGAAAAGCAAATATCCTGAAGGACATTGAAGGTCACTTGGCAAAAAAACCTAAAGGAAATACTGTCGCATATGAAGTGATGGATGTGTATGGAAGCGCAGATGTGGTTACAGAAGTAGGTAAAACAACTACTAAAGATGCCTCTGGAAAAGTGACTTACACGGGCAAGTATATGGCTATTTGGGAAAAGCGTGATGGAAAGTGGCTCTGCGTGAGAGATATAAGCAATGATGATGTTAAAGAAAAATAATATCAGTATTGAATTAATACATTTATGAAAAATAAAACTGTGGAAGCTGTTTGCTTCCGCAGTTTTATTTAGAAGTCATTTATACCAATTTGTATTGGGCGATATATCAAGTAATCTTGAAAGATTAAGTTTTTAAAGCTGTAATTGTATATAAATTCCAACCCTATTAAATATTAATCAAAACGGGGAAAGCCGAAAACCATTACAGAGTAGGCATAAAATCAAAACAATGGAAAACAATCAAACAACAAAAAACACAGCACCAGTAACTGAAACAAGCCGTCTTAAAGTCATAGATGCTCTTCGAGGAGTGGCACTTTTAGGTATTTTACTCATGAACATCCCGGGGTTTTCAATGCCCAATTACTCCTTTGAAGCTTTTAAAAATGATCCAACCAGTATCAATTTTTGGGTATATTTTGTAATATCCATTTTTTTTGAAGGTAAGATGCGAGCCTTATTTGGGATGGTATTCGGTGCCGGTGTCCTCCTTTTTATAGCCAATAAAGGTGCAGGTAAATCCACGCATGCATTGTTTTATCGACGTATGTTCTGGCTGGTTTTATTCGGTCTCATACATGCACATCTGATCTTGTGGATTGGTGACATTCTGTACCTTTATGGCGTCTGTGGGATGATACTCTATCTTTTCCGCAATGTAAATCCCAAATATCTTGTGATGGGCATTCCACTTGGAGCTATAATGGATTTTACAGGGGGTACCATATTTTATAAAGACTTACGGTCCAAAAGACTGGAGTATGTGGATGCTGTAAAGGCGCAAACTGCCAGTCTGACATTGACCGATGCCCAGACCAAAGCACTCACTGAGTGGCGTGAAGTCGAAAAGACCATGATTCCCAACCGTGAAGATGCCAAAGAAAATACCGCAAAAATGAAATCAGATTATTCTACCGTGGCAAGCTATTTAAGGCCTTTGGCTTTTGACGGTCAGACCAAATATCTGTTGTATTCTTTGTGGGATTCTCTAGCCTTGATGTTGCTCGGATTGGCATTGTATAAATGGGGATTTATTACAGGTTCATGGTCCAACGCAGACTACTGGAAAGTGGTAAAAATCGGATATGGTGTTGGTATTCCATTGGTTTTGTATGCTTTTTATTACAATTTTAAACACTATTCTACCATGGAGGCAAATCTTGCCATCATGGAAGTGACACCGATGGAATGGACGGGTCTGATTTATCCCTTCCAGCGTATTCTGATAGTGATGGGGCATGCTGCGTCTCTTATTTTACTATATAAATCCGGTATGGTCCAGGGTCTTTTCCGTAGACTCGAGGCAGTCGGTCAAATGGCTTTTACCAATTATATCACCCACTCTGTGATCTGTACTCTTTTCTTTTTTGGGTACGGACTCAATTATTTTGGTGAACTGGAGTATTATCAGATATATTTTGTGGTCTTTGCTATCTGGATTATACAGCTGATCATCAGCCCTATATGGTTGGAGCATTTCCGATTTGGTCCACTGGAATGGTTATGGAGAAGCCTTACGTATTGGAAGATGCAGCTGATGAAAAAAAATTATTGACGAAATATGTTTATGAAATTTTTTATTGTCATTTATGGCTTATTTATCCGATAAATTTTAATTGTAAATGAGTTGAATTCTGGCAAACCAACCGGACTTTTAATTCGAATTTTTTTTAAAAGAAAAATCACCTTATTTAATGCTTTTTAATAATTTCCTTGTTTTAAGATTCAATGTATATAAAATATTTGTTTGCTTTTCTTCTTGTCTTTTTTTTATTGGAATAGCACAATTATTTTCGCAACATGAGGCAGTCAGCAATAATTACTTCACCCAAGCTAACTCTAATCGCACCGCCGCTGAATGGGAGCCTGCTAAAGGTACCATGATTACCTGGCCTCTGTGTATCCCCTACAAACTGGCAGTAGAACTGGCAAAAGACAACCATCTTTATACCTTGATAGATAATGATGGAATCAAAGAAGAAGCTATAAAATGGTATACGGAATGGGGAATTGATTTGGCAAACGTAAGTTTCATTGTTGCTCAACAGGGAATAGATGCCTGGTGGACAAGAGACTGGGGTCCCGGTGCTGTTTTTATGCCGGATGGAACAATGTACCTGGGTGATGGGAAGTATATTTATGCTACTCCGGATTCAGGTTTAGAATGTAGTGATACGTTGATGTTTATATACAAAGATAAAAACAATAACATCATAAAAACCGAAATTGATGACAATGCTACTGTACCTGTTGGTAAAAGATTGCAAATTCCGGTATTGGATCTTCCATTTATCACTACAGGAGGTAATGTTTTGACAGATGGCCTTGGAACAGCTTTTTCGAGTTGCATACTGCTAAATGAAAATAAATTTTTCAATGTCCCCGAATCACAATTTTTTAAACTTAATGAAAACCTTTTAGGTTTCAAACAGTACCATATTCTTTCTAATTTTGAAAAATTTGGTATCCAGCATCTGGATTGTTTTATGAAATTACTTGATGAAGAAAGAATCTTAGTCGCCGAGCCGCCCAAAGACCATGAGCTGTATGATATCTACGAAAATATTGTAGAAAAAGAATTGAAAACTTTGAAAACAGTCTATGGCAGACCGTATGAAATCATTAGGATAAAAATTGGACGATACAAGGAGCAGAAATTAGCTGCTTATACCAACTCCATTATCGTTAATAAAACCATTTATGTGCCTTTGTTTCAAATTCAAGAAGATAAAGAAGCCATAAAAACATGGCAACAAGTCATGCCCGGCTACAATGTAAAAGGTTTTACTTATGCGTTAAAAGATGAGCCAATAGTAAGTAAAGAAATTAAAAGTAAATATAAAGATTATGGCTGGAATAATGGCGATGCCTTGCATTGTCGTACCAGGGCAGTTTGGGACAGCGAAATGCTTTTTATCAGCACTAAAAGAATAGACAAGGTAGTAGATTTAAAACACGAAAACATCGTTTATGCTACCATCATTGATTACAGTAAAAAAGGATTGGAGAAAGAAAAAGTACGATTGTGCTGGAGAGTGGTGGGCGAACCTGAATGGAAAACTATTTTACTAAAAAATCAAGGACATCCTGATCATTTTGCTGCTGAAATACCATATCACAAACGAGGTGCAAAGATTGAATATTATGTTTCTGCTAATTCTCTTTCAGGTAAAACAGAAACGTTGCCAAGAACTGCACCTGGAGGAACATATAAATTCGTTATTATACAGCCTGATTCTAAATAAAAAATATTGTTTTACCTTACAGCAAAGTTTCCTATCTTTCCAATCAAAAAAATAAATCGAAGCATGCCAAATTCAAATAGCCAATTTAAGTCCATAGTTGCCGGAATCCTTTTACCGTTCAAAGCCGTGTACAAAGAGTTAATATTATAATGAAAAATCAAATTATATCTTTATTCATATATCAAAATCAAAAATTTAAAAATGAAAAATATAGTCTTATACTTAGCTTTTTGCCTATTGACAAACCTCGTTTTTGCAAAACAAAAACTGCCGGATGACATCGTTCAAAGCATTCAGAAACGCATTGAGTTTGGCCATATGCCCAGAATAATAATTGCCAAGTCGCAAATATCGTTTTACCAACCAAATAATGATTCTCTGCTCAAAGCCGAAATAGACAAAACCTTTTGGGCTGAAATTTCCCGAACGGTAAAAGAAGGCGATTTTGAAGGCTACAAAGCCACTTGCCATGAAAATGCCGTATTGGTTACAACATCAGGAAAAAATAAGCAATCTTATCCCATGACTGCCGCTCTTGCCCGATGGAAGCAGGGTTTTACCGATACAAAGGATGGAAAGCAATTTGATAATGTACAGTTTCGCTTTTCTCAAAGAATAGGTGACGAAACTACAGCACATGAGACCGGAATTTTTTATTTTACATCTCGTGATAGTTTAGGTAAGCTCCTTTCTGAAGGATATACTCATCTGGAAGCATTATTAGTGAAGCAAAACGGCCTGTGGCTGATATTAATGGAATATCAGAAAGCCAAAGCCACAAAAGACGAATGGGACGCTTTGAAGTAAACCTTTATTTTTTTATCTTTCAAAAAATTTTAATCCGAATGAAAACCCAATTCCATCTCCTAGCAGCCTTCACTTTCTGCTTGCAACTTGCAAATCAAGCATTTGCACAAACGAGTAGCTTGGCCGTGGCGACCACCCCCGAAGCCAAAAACCTCCGTCAGCCCATCAGGGAAGTCACCCTCTCCGGCACCGGCTACGAACTGGGCCTACAGCACGGTCAAATTTTCAAAAAGGAAATCGTTGAACTCATAGCCAAATTCAAGGAGAAAACGACCAAAGAACTCGGCAAGGACGCCAACGAAATTTTGGACGATTTTTATCAAAAAACAAGTTTCGATGCAGCCATTAAGCAATGGACACCCGCCATTTACGAAGAAGTAAGAGGAATTGCCAATGGAGCCGGGCAGCCGTTCAAAGATGTGATG
>JAYTNJ010000392.1:0-5503 GCA_043748345.1 Saprospiraceae bacterium | reverse complement strand
CGGTTGTATTTTTATTTCTGAATCTGTGCATCGTAATGTTTCCAACAAAACAGGTATTGAAACCCGGTTTGCCAAAGAAGCCATACTGAAAAATGTCAGCCAACCCATCAGGATGTATCAGGTTTTGGTGGAAGGCGGTAATATCTTTGTCCCTGAATCTCCTGCTCCAGCTATCATTGAAAAAAGCATCGCAGTTTTACCCTTCGCCAACATGAGTAACGATCCTGACCAAGAGTATTTTAGTGATGGTATCAGCGAAGAAATCATCAATATGCTGGCGCAGGTGCCTGATATAAAAGTTATAGCCAGAACCTCATGTTTTGCCTTCAAAGGAAAAAACATGGATGTAAAATTGATTGGAGAGCAACTGAAAGTGAGCCATATCCTGGAAGGGAGCGTTCGAAAATCGGGCAATAAATTACGCATTACTGCACAGTTGATCAAAGTAGCTGATGGGTTTCATCTCTACTCAGAAAAATTTGACAGGGAACTGGTAGATATTTTTGCCATACAGGATGAAATCTCGGAAGCCATTTTGAAAGCAGTGAAAATCAAGTTGCTTGATGAAGAAAGGGTGGATGTCTTCAAGAAATACACTGATAATGTCGAAGCCTACCAGTTGTATCTAAAAGGACTTTTTTATTACAATAAATATAGTCCGGATGGATTTACAAAAGCTATTGAATATTTTCAGGCTGCTATTGCAATAGATCCGAACTATGCCATAGCTTATTCCGGAATGTCATTCTGTTATATGAATTTGTTTGCTTTTAATTGGGCGCCTCAAGAAAATTTATTGCCAAAAGCGATCCAGACTGCAAACAAAACATTTGAACTGGATGACGAAATTGCAGAAAGCCATCTTAATGTAGGCAGGATCAAGTTCCACTTTGAATATAAGCCAAAAGAAGCAAAAATTGCCTATAAAAAAGCCCTCGCTATCAATCCCAATAGCGCTGAGAGTCACGTACAACTGGGTTTTTGCGAGGTTCTTTTGGGTCATGAAAAAGAAGCATTAGATTGCGCAAAAAAAGCGGAAACACTGGATCCATTCTCGCTGTTGAATCTTTGGTATATATGTGCAATATACTGGGCAGTTGGTGATTATGAAAAACTTCTGGTGATGGGAAACAGGATGGTGGATATTGAGCCAAACTTCCCTGGAGGACATTATATGATTGGGCTCGTTTATTCAACTTTAAAACGGTACGAAGAAGCGATTCCTGAATTGGAATTGGCGGTTAAGTTAAATCCTGCTGATTTTACAAATTTACGAGTATTAGGCTGGACTTATGGATATATGGGAGAAAAAATGAAGGCCCTGGAGATCATTGAAATAATGAAAAAAACAAAGGGAGCTGATATTGCTGGGAATGCCTCTTTAGGGGAGGTATATGTAAGTATTGGAGAAATTGATGTTGCTTATCAATATTTTTCCAAAGCCATTGAAAATCAAGATTATATCATGAATTGGATAAAACCTGATCTTAGGGATTCGCAAATGGATATGAAAGACCCAAGGTTTATCAGCCTGCTAAAGAGAATTGGACAGTCTAATGAATGATTCTTGCCGACAATTTATAAAATGAAAGTCAATAAATAATACATGTCACAATCCCGCCAACTCGCCGCCATTATGTTTACCGATATTGTCGGGTTTACTGCTTTGATGGGCAGTGATGAAAAGAAGACATTTGACATACTGGAGAAAAACAGGCAAATCCATAAGCCCATCATCAGCGAATACAATGGTCGCTGGATCAAGGAACTGGGCGATGGTGTCATGGCCAGTTTTAGTCTTGTGTCTGATGCGGTCCATGCAGCCATCAAAATCATGGAGGCCTGCAATGCCGCCAATGAATACCAGCTTTGTATAGGCATACACCTGGCAGAAGTGGTCTTTGAAAATGATGATGTGTTTGGTGATGGGGTCAATATCGCAGCCGGTATTCAGTCTGCTGCTAGCCCGGGCAGTATTTTTATATCAGAAGCCGTTCAACGCAATATTTCCAACAATACAGATATTATAACCCGGTTTGCCAAAGAAGCGATCCTGAAAAATGTCAGTCAACCCATCAGGATGTACCAGGTTTTGGTAGAGGGAGGCAATATCTTTGTACCTGAAATAACGACAGCAGCTGTTATCGAAAAAAGTGTAGCGGTCTTACCCTTCGCCAATATGAGCAGCGACCCTGAGCAAGAGTATTTCAGTGATGGTATCACTGAAGAAATCATCAACATGCTGGCGCAGGTCCAAGAGTTGAAAGTGATAGGAAGAACTTCTTCTTTTGCCTTCAAAGGAAAAAATATAGATTTGAAGGTGATTGGTGATCAACTCAAAGTGAGTTATATCCTGGAAGGCAGCGTTCGGAAATCGGGAAACAAATTGCGCGTCACTGCACAGCTCATCAAAGTATCAGATGGGTTTCATCTCTACTCTGAAAAATTCGACCGAGAACTGGATGACATTTTTGCTATACAGGATGATATTTCATTGGCTATTTTGAATGCCATTAAAATAAAACTATTTGGTGCAGAAAAAGACGCTGTGCTTAAGCGATACACCGATAATGTCGAATCCTATCAGTTGTATCTGAACGGACTTTATAATTACAATAAGTATAGTCCCGATGGATTTATAAAAGCCATTGAATATTTTAAAGCAGCTATTGCCTTAGACCCAAACTATGCCATCGCTTATTCCGGATTGGCATTTTGTTATTCCAATTTATGGAGTTTTAATTGGTTGTCTCCAGACAAATCCCTGTCACAAATGATACAGGCCGCCAACAAATCTCTTGAATTGGATGGCGACATTGCCGAAAGCCACCTGGCGGTTGGTCGTAAAATATTGCACTATGAATGGAAAGTGCGCGAAGCGGAAATTGAATTTAAAAAAGCCATTGCCATCAATCCTAACAGTGCGGAGGTTCATGTACAATTAGGCTTTTGCGCTGCTTTATTAGGAAATGATATAGAGGCGATAGACCATGCAATCAAAGCAGAAAGGCTGGATCCATTCTCATTGCTGAATCTTGCTTATATAGGTACTATATACATGGCTTCTAATGATGCTGAAAAACTGTTGGTTCTTGGAAAAAGAATAATCGATCTCGAGCCAAATTTCCCGCGCGGCCATATGTGGGCTGCACTGGCTTATACATATTTAAAAAGATACGAAGAAGCCATTCCTGAAATTGAAATGGCAGTGAAGATAAATCCTGATTTATATAATTTAGCTGGTTTGGGGAGATCTTATGGAACGATGGGGGAAAAAACGAAGGCCTTCGAAATCATTGAAAAAATGAAAAAAATAGAAGGAGCTAAAATAGTGGGGAATGCTTATATAGGAAGTGTATATGGATTCATTGGAGAATGGGATACCGCCTTTCAGTATTATGACAAAGCCATCGAAAACCACGAAAGTTTTATACTGTGGTTAAAATATTTTTTACGGGACGCAAACCTCGATATGAGGGACCCCAGAGTGCTGAGACTGCTTGAAAAGATGGGGCAGCCTTATGAATAGATCTCACAATTCAGTATAATACATATAATCCAATAAGACTCTGTGGGTCTTACTTTTGGTTACTAAATCTTGCTTATCCTCCCAAAACCCTAAGTATGAAAACCTGAATTCGAGAAGTTCGAACATAACTATTATTTTTAAATTATGTGATTTTTTCCAAAAGCTCTTCCCTACTTATTTCAAGCTTTTTTGAAACTTCATTTAATATTTTAGCCAGTAATCCAATTTTTAGGGGATTGTGATTGGGAATAGTTATGTGATGCTCGTTATTTTCAACTACTCTCGATAATCTTATATGGCTTCCCTTTTGCCTCGTAACTTCATAGCCTACCTTTGATAGTTTAATGATCAAACTTGCCGCAGTCTCATCTCTTGATAGTTTCATGCAGTCAAAACTTCATCTTTAACATAATGCATTCGCACTATTCGCTGCACATTATCATCAAAATGACAAGAGACAGCTTCTAATATGTTAAATTTTAAATTTTCCCAGTCATCCCCTTGGGTGAAGATTGATAAACCTAAAGCTTCTGCTTCATATCCTCCTTCAGGAGCTTCATTTATTACGAAAATTACTTCCTTCATTGTATATAATTTTACCTCACAAAGATAAAACAATTAATATTAAAATAGCATGCTTTCATCATTTATAGCTCACTTCACCACCAATAGCCATCAACTGAAACTAAAAAGATATTATTGAGCCAAGAATGCACAAATAATAATGTAATTCACAATTGGTGCAGACGTGGGTATTGTGTGTTTAGTATTCAATTAAAACTCCACTTGCCCCGAAAGTACAACATAAAAACATCAATTTTGGTAGCAAGAAAGCAAGTCAATAGATTTGGAAAGTCCAAAATGGATCCACCAAAAACTTGTTTATTTTCATTTGAATCCAGTCCATCTACGCACTAAAACCTGAAATATACCGGATCGCAGTTGCAAACTGCGACCATCGGGGTTGCAGTTGCAAATTTATGAAATGATTTTTGTTACTGCGACCATTAGTTTTCCTGTTTATTCAGGTACAAATTTAAGCAATTCGTCTAGTTCTTTTTCTGACAGATTTTCTTTTTCCGACTTATCATATATGGCAATCAAATAAACAGTTTCATCGGAAATCACGATATTTGTAATTACTCTCGCACCGCCTGATTTACCTCTCCTTTTGGAAGCTATAAGTAGGCGAATTTTAAAACAATTGTTACCGAGATGAGTACCTTGCTCAGGGCTTTGTTCAAGGCTTTCAATCAATTTAAAGAATTCTTCTTTTAAAGATGGGTATTTTTTACTCAAGCGTTTTAACTGCCCATCAAAAGGGGGAATAGGCAAAACATTATAACTCATTATACAACTCTCTTGCAGATTGAAGTTTAAGTTTGCCTTTCCTGGCTAATGCAAGATTATCAACAGCTTCTTTTATCTCTTCTATCAATATCGCTTTTTCATCAGAAATCATTTTTGTTTTTACATAGGACAAGCCTTTCAATACTTCCAATAGGTGTGTTGCTTTATCATCTTTTATATCTAATAATACTTTCATTTATTTATTTCTTATTTCTCATTTGATCTCACCTTTTTGGATCAGACTATCGAATGTACGTTAAGAAAATATAAACATTAAAGATTTCCATAAAGTTCCAAGAACCTGAGACTGGTTGTTTAGAAATTGAGAAGATCGAACTTGATAATATGGTAGGATATATCTATTTACAAAGAGTAAATGAATTAAAAATTCTTAAAATATGTCTTTTTTGCTTGATCACTATAGTTATGCTAACGCCTCTCTTTATAACCTATACAACGTTACCTCCCCAATACCAGTCATTAAATCCAGATCCTGGAGCATTTCTACCAATTAGCATAGTTTCTTTTAATTCTAATTCTGAAGATCGCTGTTTAAGCACTTTCAAATCTCTATCCGATGGTGTTTCTTTTACTTCAACCCCTATACTTTCGTTGATTACAAAA
>JAYTNJ010000391.1:0-10258 GCA_043748345.1 Saprospiraceae bacterium | reverse complement strand
TGTCCGGACACTGATGGTGATGGTATTGATGATAGTCGGGATAAGTGCCCCAATATAGTAGGAACAGTCGCTAATGAAGGATGTCCGGAATTAAAAAAGGAAGATAAAAAGACCCTTGAAGTAGCAATGCAGGCTGTGCAATTCCAAACTGGTAGCTCAGTATTAAAACCCGAATCAAATATTGTACTCACTCAGATTGCTGATATTATGGGTAGATATCCGGACTTCATCATGACAATAAGTGGACATACAGACAATACGGGAAGTGCGACAGCAAATCAGTCACTCTCTGAAAGAAGAGCTAAAGCTTGTCTTGATTTTCTACTTAAAAAGGGAGTAGATTCCGCAAGAATCAGCTCATCAGGATTTGGAGAATCCAGACCTATTTCCACCAATGTGAACGAAAAAGGACGATCATTCAATAGAAGAGTTGAATTTAATCTTTTACCCAAACAATAACACGTACAAAGAATAATTTAATCATGTGAAGCACTGTTTTGTGACTTCCCATTTTTTTATAAATATTGGTTTAATGGACTCTTATCGGTTCGAAATTAAAGACCTCACTAAAGATGCGGGCTAAATCGTCAGATACGTTTTCTATAGAAATTTGGTGACCTAATTCATTGGCAAGTGATGTTACCATTTTGTTTTCATCAGCTATACCGCAGGGTATTATTTTATCAAAGTATGCAAGATCGGTATTAACATTAAAGGCAAATCCATGCATACTTACCCATCTCGATAAGTGTATACCTATGGCACATATTTTTCTATATTTAGGAAAAAAATCATTGGGTGGTAACCACACACCGGTATATTGACGTAATCTAATGCCTTCAATA
Organism: Saprospiraceae bacterium; assembly: GCA_043748345.1. GTDB lineage: Bacteria > Bacteroidota > Bacteroidia > Chitinophagales > Saprospiraceae > OLB9. The sequence continues at coordinate 9,413 of JAYTNJ010000391.1, read as the reverse complement.
TCATGAAGGGAAAGATATCTAATGATTACTTCTTCAATATTTCTTACATACAAGTGGACATCCGTAATGAATTCATCCAGATCCATAATAGGATATCCAGTGATTTGTCCAGGCCCATGATAAGTAATGTCTCCGCCTCTGTTTATTTTAAAAAATTCAATATTATCCCGTCTTATTTCTTCTTCACTCAGAAGAAGGTGTTCCATCGATCCGCTTTTTCCAAGTGTATATACAGGAAAGTGTTCACAAAAAATAAGCTGATTTTTCTGATCTTTTAAACTTTGTTCTTCCCGTGTTAACCATCTTTTTTTTAGTTTTTGGGCTATTAGTTCTTTTTGAATCTCTGTTTGAATATCCCATACTTCCTTATAACTCAGCCCTTCTAATTTAGAAAAATAGACTTTTGGTTTCATTTATTTATCAAAATTGTAAATTTATGGACAAAATACGCTCATTGAGCACAATTGGCTTGATTCTTATTGTAAAATGAGTTATTTTTGTAAAATCTTTTTATTTAAAACTGAAACAATTGATAATCAGAATACTAACTGCTCTTTTTGTAATAAGTTTTTTACATGTTGCTGAAGGTCAAATGACCATGCACAATTTTATTGTCACAGATGCTCACGGTAAATCACATAACTTATATAATGACTATTTAAGCCAAGATAAAGTAGTAGTTATAAAATTCTTTTTTACCACATGTCCACCATGTATTGCAAATGCACCTTTTTGGCAGGAAAAGTATGTTCAATACGGATCAGGTGGGCAGAAAATTGAATTTTTTAGTGTGACCACCCAATCTTTTGATAGTAATACAAGTGTGGCTTCTTTTGAGCAGACTTACAGCCAGACTATGAAAGGTATCGGAAAAGATGGTAATGCGCCGCAAGTTGTTGATCCATTTAAAAATGGTGCTTATGGCTCTTGGTGGGGTACCCCGTCTTTTGCCGTAATTTCTCCAAATAAAACACTCACTTACCCTGTTTTTTTTAGCGAACTTGATGCTGCGATAGAAGCTGCAAAAACTCAGGTGCCAGCTCCCACACCTACCACGACGGTTAATCTCCAGTTATTGAGTAATAACTTTGATATTCCTGAAGGTCATGTAAAGTTTTATTTGAAACCACAGAGTGCATCAACGCCTAAAATTGAGATTCAGAAAAATAATGATGGTAAATATGCCTTCAGTTATCCGTCAGAATTGTACCCTGAGATGGCAAATCCTGAAATAGTCATGGAGAGTAACGGACCTGCATATACCACCAAAGTCTCAGCATCTGACCTTTTGGCTATGCAAAAACATATTCTTGGACTTGAAACTCTGACACCATCTTACAAACTATTGGCGGCTGATGTCAATTCTGACGGCAAGGTTACAGCTTCGGATATTCTTAATATACGAAAGGTTATTCTGGGATTGTCTGATATTTTCCCGAATAACACGCCATCATACAAATCTATTCCTGAAAAACTTACGGTAAACCCCAATCCCGGAGCTACAGTACCCTTAGACTTTACAATCGTAAAAATTGGCAACGTCAACTAAATTATTTTAATCGTTAGTCCTAACTTTTCATTGGGTTATCCTGGCCCCATATCATGGGAATGTACTTATGAAATAAATCAATTTAATTCAAATTTATTTTATCATAAAATTCTCAATTAGCCATATAGAGCACAAACCCCAGAATGTCCCTGTTGCCATACTCAGCACGGCTAGAATAATAGCATGAGGCATCCATTTTTTATCGTAAGTTGCAGTGACTGCAGGTGCTGTCGCAATACCACCCACATTGGCCATACTGCCTACTGCTACCCAGGCCATATTGACTTTTAACTTCCATGCTACCAACATCATAAAAATAAAATGTCCTGATAGCCATATTATCAATACACATATCAACATATAGTTGAGTGTGAGATTGCTAATTTTTAATTTCAAACCTAATATAGCCATAATAACCAGTATTAAGATGGATGACAATTGAAGTGCAAATTTTTTATTCCAGCCCAACCAAATATTACCAATGGATAAACCCACAAGCGAAAGACTAATTATTTGAAGGACAAAGGAAATTTGAAGAAAATAATTAATACCGGAAATCAAGAGTAAAATGATGAGCACCCAACTTTTAGGGATAGGTTTATGGACAGTTTTGGTTATAACTTCTGGAATATCCGATGTGAAAATTCCTAAACTTCGGTTTATTTTACGGGAGCTTTTTATAAAATGAAACATACAAATAGTCCATTGATTTACCATCAAGTTATCAAAAATCAGGATGGTCAAAAATACATTTTCAGGACAAGATACTGCTTCTTTTAAAACAAGTTGGCTGATGCTGCCGCCTATCCAACTACCAATAACTGTGATGAGCCCTCGCCACTGGTCTCCTGCCTCGAGCCACTCTTTTATAGAAGGAACTACCAAGCCCACGATAAATAAAAGAATAGGAAAAAGGGCTATAAAAAATGATCCACTTAGGAAAACGACGATTGGCTTCAAACCTACTTTCTTCAACTCAATGAGAGACATACTGCTCATTACCACTAATATAGTGAAAGGAATTAATAAGTCACGACTCAGTCTATGGATGGTGTGATCATTAAAATCTAACCCAAAGATACCACACAACAAGGCTGGCAGAATATAGGCCAACAGGATAGCCGGAATCCAATCAAGGAGCAATTGAATCTTTATATTCTTGCTGGCTGAGACATAAATGATTATTAATACTGTAGTAAAGACGATCCAAAAAGGTAATAGAAAGTCTAAGATTGAATCATTTATCATTAGTAAATACCGAGATGAATGATCCGAGCACCTTGTGGTGATATAGGATTACTACTTCGACCTATGACTACTCCGTCTGTTGGTGCGTAGTAATATTTTATTACATCGCCAAATGCATTTTTTAATATCGCAATAGTTTGACCTTTTTTAATTTTCTCAGCGAGTTGAACTTCAACTTCTAAAAATCCACCGGTATCCGTATATATCCATGATGAAGATTTGCATAATACTCCTACATCACTCCTTTGAATTTCGCCGGGTATCATTTTTAACCATTTCATGGCATTGAGTACACCTTTGATTCCTCTTTCTATCATTGCAGATTGATATACTTGTGGGTTTCCTAATTCAATGGTAATCGTTTTTACACCCTGCGCTATAGCAGCAGCCCGTGAAGTAAGTCCACTACTTCCTCCGAAACTTGGTTTGCCGGCATTGTCGACCAAAATGTCAGCAAATTGTAAATTAGCCAGCTGCCCCAGCGTGTCGTCCTGCATATCGGCCCGTACATAAAAACTATTTTCCCGCCCAAAACTTGCAGTGTGCATATCAATACTTATATCCATATGTCCTATAAGATCATGCAATAAAGTATGAGCTCTTTGCTCAGATTCACTCCCATCATTTTTTCCCGGAAAAACACGATTAAGATCTTCTCCATCTGTAAATCTTCGTTCATTCATCTGCATACTTTCGGGATTAATACCCGGAATTCCGATAAGAGTACCTTTTAATGTGCTAGGATCGATCTGATTAAATATACGCTGTATTATGGGTATCCCGTTGAGCTCATTGCCATGTATAGCTGCAGTCATTCCCAGGATTGGGGTATCCGATGTGCCTCTGAGTATCAGTAAAGGAACCAATACAGGATGGCTAAATGCGTCAACACCTACTTTGAACCATGATTTAGTGAGTTTGTGTTTTGGGATTGATTCCAGATCAAGTTTTGTTATAACTGGAATGGGATCAACACTTTGTGCACATACATTGCCATGACCAGATGTTATAAATAGTAATATAACCATCTGGAATATAAAATACATATGCCCCGCACAATAACAACCAATATTTTTTAAGAGGTAATTCATTTGACTTTATTTATTCCATTCAGAATGATGATACAAATAAAATCATTTTAAAAGATATTGCAGTTGTTTTGTAAATTTTATATTAAATATCTTTCAACCAACTGTCTTTACTGACTTAAGATTACTTCAAGATGTCATGGGAGTGCTATCCTGAAATGTGACCTTAGTATTATATAGCTCCCTGCAAGTAGATAGCTGTAAAAATTGTGAAAACTATAAACTATTCAATTAGTGTTTTACAACCCTCTTTTATTACCTAACTTAAGGTATGCACGCTTGAGTTCATTCAATTTTGACACATCATAAATGCCTGCATCTCCTGCGTCTATGAGATCTGTGACTTGATTTTGGTAGATGTTTTCGGTAAGTGCGTCTTGATTATTAATTTCAGTTGCAGCATTGAAATAGGATACTATTCCCAAAATTGCAACCATTATTGCGGCATAAGAAAAATATTTATAGAAATTTATTTTTCTCTGACTTCTGGATAGTTCAAGCTTGGCTTCTAAGCGAAACCATGAAGCTTCGGAGGGCGATACTTTATAGTTATTCGAATCTTGTTGTAGTTGGTGCTTATTTATTAAGTTCATCGTTTGATGGTTTTAAAAATTTATTTTAATGCCCGGATTTACTTTTTTTTTAAGGATATCAATAATTCTCTTTTTGGCGAGAATCAATTGAGATTTGGATGTATTGATACTAATTCCCAGCATATCGGCAATTTCTCTATGTTTAAAATCTTCAAATACATACAAATTAAAAACAGTACGATATCCCGTAGGAAGTTTATCAAGGATGACTAAAATTTCATCAAATGAGATAGCAGGATCATCTTCATCTGAATAGTCTGCAATATCCTTTTCAGGTATCTCCACCGTCATATGAAGATTCGTCTTTTTGCGCAGAAACATCAGAGATTCATTGACCATGATCTTTCTCATCCAACCTTCAAAACTACCTTCACCCTTATAGAGATCAATTTTTGTCAGGATCTTGAAGAATGCATCTATAAAAATATCTTCTGCATCCTGATGACTTTTTACATATCGAAGACAGATAGCATATAAAAGGTCTTTGTATGTATCATACAACACTTTTTGCGCATCAGGTTCCTGATGTTTGCATTTGTTGATGATAATTTCCAAATTCAAGGATATTGTATTTTATTGTAAAGATGCAAGAAATTTATTTTTTGGTGTGTATATGATGGAGATTTGTTTACTCTTTGGTTCTTTATTATATACTTTTTATACTTTTGGAAATTAAAAGAAGGAAAAGGGAATGGCAATAAATAGCTACAAATCTATGAACACATCATGCACTCAGCTGCCACACCAAACGAAGTTTATTTTACATGTTTTGGGCTACGGTCATGCGGGTACATCTTGACCACACAGCCATATTCGTACCTTATATTACTCCTATACACACTATATATGCGCTGTAGCCTATATCTTCTTACTTCTTAGTTTACCACATCTTGTGGTTTGTTTTTAGTGGCATAGTTAAGGCTCAAGGCTGTTTTACCTAAAATATATTTTTGAATGTTTATAATTATATTTGCTTTTATTGGTAATACATCTAATATATATTGTACATTCGTAAGTATTTTCATTATATAAGTACACTAATATTAGAGTTAATATACTAAAAGACTAGCTGATTTTATAAACGAACTGATCACAAAAAGTGACATAAAATCTTCTAATGGATGAATTTAAATCTAAATTTTATGTTATATATTAGTGTATACTTACGTAACTTTATGGCACAAGTACAATCTATGTGTGTCATGCTCTCTGCAACATTGATTATTGAAAAAAATACTGTACAAATTAAACAATATTAAATAGCTGAATGTCCCAATCTCGCCAACTTGCCGCTATCATGTTTACCGACATTGTTGGATTTACTGCTATGATGCAACAAAACGAAGAGAAGGCGGTCGAGGTTATTAAACATTATAACACAACTCTTGAAAAATTGGTGACTCATTTTAATGGTAAGGTATTAAATTATTATGGGGATGGTAGTCTTTGTATTTTTTCCAGTGCAACAGATGCCGTCAATTGTTCATTAGCTGTCCAAAAGGATTTAAAGAACGAACCAGTTGTACCCCTACGGATTGGTTTACATATTGGCGAAGTTTTTTTTGAGAATGAAAAAGCCCTGGGAGATGGAGTAAATGTAGCTTCGAGAGTTCAATCGCTGGGTCAGGAAAATACAATTCTTATTTCTGAAGAAGTTCATAACAAAATAAAGAACAATGCTTCCATCACTGCCATATCACTTGGTCAGTTTGAATTTAAGAATGTCGGTAAAGCTATGGAGGTGTTTGCATTAACCAATGAAGGGCTGTCTGTACCGAATCGAAAAAATATTGAAGGAAAACTGAAGCAGAAAAATGTTCAGAAACGAAATATTATTGCAGCACTTTCGATTATCCTTTTTGCAGTAGCAGTTTTTTTTATTTATAAAACTTTCCTGATTAAAAATGATCCAGCTTCGTACAAATCAATTGCCGTTCTGCCTTTTGTTGATATGAGTGCCGGTAAAGACCAGGAATATTTCTCTGATGGACTAAGTGAGGAACTACTAAACCTTCTTTCAAAAATACCTGAACTGAAAGTAATTGGACGTACTTCCTCTTTTTCTTTCAAAGGCAAAAATGAAGACTTACGTTTTATTGGTAAAAAATTAGGTGTAGCTCACTTACTGGAAGGCAGCGTGCAAAAAGATGGTAATAAGATTCGTGTTACAACACAATTGATACGAGCGGTTGATGGGTTTCATTTGTGGAGTGATAAATATGACCGGGACTTAGATAGTATATTTAAATTACAGGATGAAATAGCCAGTGCAGTGGTGAAACAATTAAAGTTGAAGCTTCTTGCGGTACCATCTAGTGCAGCTTTTTCTTCCAACATTGAGGTTCATAATCTTATTCTTAAAGGAAATTATTTTAATGACAAACTAGTAAAAGAAAACATGGACCAAGCCCTTGATTTATACTTTCAGGCTTTGGCTATCGACTCTCTCGATGCACGGGTATGGATAGCAATAGCAAGAAATTACTCCAGACAAGTTTTTCAAAACTACATAGAGAAAAATGAAGGTTCCGAAAAAACGCTTAGAGCAATAGAAAAAGCAATCACACTGGATGACAATCTGGCACAAGCTCATGTTGCAATGGCTTGTTATAAACTATATCATAGTTTTGATTTACAGGGAGCAGAAGCAGCCTTCCAAAAAGCATTAAGCCTTGAGCCAAGCAATCCTGAAATATTTAATGGACTAGCAGACGTCCGGCATCAAGAAGGTCGTTGGAAAGAGGCAGAACAATTATATATTAAATCTATCCTCCTAAATCCGCTCAAACCTATTTATTACATGAACCTGGGAAATTGTCAGTCGTATTTAGGCCACTATGATGATGCTATAAAATCTTTCAAAAAAGTTTTGGAAATTGATCCGGAATTTCAACGGGCCCACATGTACCAGGGTATAAATTATTTGTTCCTTGGAAAACCTGACCTGGCATTGACTGAAATGCAAAAGGAAAATATGGAAATTTTTAAAACATTTGGACTTGCATTGGCTTACCATAGACTTTATCTAAAGAAAGAAGCTTATGAAATGTTGTCAGAGTTCACTGCTAAATATCAGAATGATTGGAGCTACCTTCTTGCTCAACTCCATGCCTTCCGTGGAGAGAAAGACACGGCATTTGCATGGCTGGAGAAAGCATATTCCAAAAATGACGGTTGGCTTATTTGGATAAAAGGTGATCCGCTTCTAAAAAATCTGCAAGGTGATCCTCGTTATAAAGCAATTTTGAAAAAGATGAATTTGCCGACAGATTAACTTAGTTTTTCTTTATCTTTAATCACGAATAAGTCAATTTGTCAAACAAATAAAAATATAGAAAATTATGAAAAATTCAAAATAATAATCATATTTGTTACAGATATAATCATATTTGTTGCAAGATAGAGACGCAAAATTGAAACATATTATAATCAAAATAATCAATATATGAAACAGATTCTTATTTTAGGATTAGCGAGTGTGCTTTTGTTTTCATCTTTCAAGGAAAAAAACGAAGTAACTTTAACTGTAGAAATCAAAAATTTTGACCCTGATTTAATAAGAATCTGGGATGTTTTTGGAGAAATGAACTGGCAAGATCATCTAAAAAGAGATGGAAGAAAGTTTGTAATTGCCCTGCCCATTGACAAACCTAGTATGAGGACTTTTCAATATGGCTCGAATTCAAAACGTATTTTTCTTTCATCTGGCCAATCTTTAGAAATATCATTTGATGCTAAAAATTTTGACACCACTTTTAATTATGGGGGTAGTTTGGCAAAAGAGAATGCCATATTTGACTCTGTGGTGAAACAGATCGAGAAAGTAGATTACAAGTATCTATATGTTCAACCATTAGAAATCGCTTTAAGTTATATCGATTCGGCAATGCATGCCAATAATCAATATTTTGAAAAACTTGTCACAGGTAAAAAAACATCATCTGTTTTCATTGATTTCACAAAAGCCACTATTTTATATTTCAGCGCTAATTTAAAACTGGACATACTAGAAAGATACAAGGGTGTCAATGATTCTAATCTTTATAGCTTTTTAAACCAAATAACCATTGAAAATGACAAGTACATCGACAATCCTTATTATAAATGGTTTTTGGGTGCTTATATTTCAATGGAAACTGACAAGAGATATGATAAGTTAGATTCACTTAAAAAGTTATCCCCTGATGCTAATTTTGATGCTATGCTCAAAGTAATAGAGAAGGTGAAAAATCAAAATGTAAGAGAGTCTTCGCTTGCTTCTGCAATCAATTCAAGATTGACGGGAAACGGTATTAAAAATTTTGACAAATACTATGACTACTTCAAGAAGCATAACACAAATCCAACCTATTCAGAAGTAATCAGGAAACAATATGAAAAAAAACAATTATTGGCTCCAGGTAAACCTGCACCTCAATTTACGCTTACAGATGTAGATGGTAACGAGGTTTCATTAGATGACTTTAAGGGCAAATATGTATTGATCGATTTTTGGCAAACACTTTGTTCACGTTCTGCAAGAGAATTGCCTCATTATTTGAAACTATATTCAGATTACAAAGACGAGAATATTGCTTTTGTTAGTATCTCAGTGAATCAGGATGAGAATGTATGGAGGGATTACGTAAAAAAGAATAAGAATGTAGGAGTTAGTCTAAGAACTGAAAAATCCTTTGGTTCTGAGGTTTATAAAGCATATCAGGTTCCTGGACTTCCATCTTTTGTAATCATTGATAAGGAGGGTAATATAATTGATGCTCCGGCAAGAAAACCTTCTTCAAAAGAAATCAGGGAAACATTGGATCACTTTTTAAAAAGTAAATAAAAATACAACGATGAGTCCACTCCGAAAAGTCTTTGAAGCAGAGAATATGAAAAAACTTATTTATACTGCGCTGATAATCAAACGTTTCCATTTATGGATTGGGTATAAAA
>JAYTNJ010000390.1:0-3092 GCA_043748345.1 Saprospiraceae bacterium | reverse complement strand
GACATCATCTATATAGTCAATAAAAGTAGCTGTCAGGCCTTTGTTGGGTAGTTCGTCTTTGAGACTTTTGGCCCAAAATCCATTTTTTATTAAGTTATTTTCTACCGAAGAATGGAACTGTATCTGTCCAAAACCACAATGGTGGTTAGTCAGTAATAAGCCTTGCGAAGAGATAACTTCCGACGTACAAAATCCGCCAAAATGAACGATAGCATCTTTAAGTGAACCTTTATTGACACTGTAAACATCTTCTGCCGATATTTTCATGCCCATACTTTTCATTTCTTTTTCATTCAGTAATTTGAGAAGTTGCGGTAGCCACATCCCTTCTCCTGCAAAACATGGTACAAAAGCAAAAGTGACAACAATTATTATAAGTGCGGATCGCAGATATGAATTCATCTCAGGCAGATAATTTGATTATTTTTAAAAAATTAAAATACAAAGTTACTTTTATATTTATAGTATGAGATCAAAACGGATAAGTTTTTATAAATGGGAGAATATGTAAGAAAAAAGAAAGGAGAAAGGGATGAATTGGACAGAATGAAGATATTTTTTATGCTTTAAATTCAATTTAGAAGCATATTGTATAGCTTTGTGGTTCACCTAGCACTCGTTCGAAATTGAGCAAATCGTCATATGCCATTCAAATAAAAGCCAAAGCTGCTGAAATGGGTTTCTTTTTGTGTACTGTGGCGAAAGCTGAATTTATGACAGAAGAAGCCATGCGACTGGAACAATGGCTAAATCAAAATTATCAGGGTGAAATGTCATATTTGAATAATCATTTTGACAAAAGAGTAGATCCTACCCTGCTGGTACCGGGAGCCAAAAGTGTGATTTCGCTTGCTTACAACTATTATAATGAAGAAAAACAAAGTAATCCTGATGCCCCCCAACTGGCCATGTATGCCTATGGCAAAGATTACCACAAAATAGTAAAAAAGAAACTACTACAGCTTTTTGACTGGATGAAGGAAGCATTCGGTGAGGTCGATGGACGTGTATTTGTCGATTCTGCTCCTGTGCTCGAGCGGGACTGGGCCCGCAGGAGTGGTCTCGGGTGGGTAGGCAAAAACACATTACTGATACATCCAAGAATTGGTAGCTGGTTTTTCCTGGCTGAGATCATCTCAGATCTGGAGATGGAGTATGATGCTCCAATGTCAGATTATTGCGGTACATGTACGAGATGTATTGATGCCTGTCCGACAGATGCTATCAGTCCGGCCGGATATATCATGGATGGAAGCAAGTGTATCTCCTACCTGACTATAGAACTGAAAAACAAGCTGCCTGCTGAGTACAAAGACAAAATGGAAAACTGGATGTTCGGCTGTGATATCTGTCAGCAGGTGTGCCCTTGGAATCGGTTTGCCGAGCCTCACCAAGAAGAGATGTTTTTGCCTGACCCTAAACTTATACATATGAGTCGCGATGAGTGGTATGAGCTTTCAGAGCCAGTTTTTAACGAGTTGTTTGAAGGCAGCGCCGTAAAACGAACCAAATACGAAGGTTTGAAGCGGAATATTGATTTTTTGAAGTAAAATCTAATTCAACAAAAAAAAACCAGAAACCAATAATAGAAGTGTTAATAATGGTGTGCGCATCTTTTGTTTTCATCAACAATATTGAGCAGTTGACTTATTTGTCATAAATTTTAGCATAAGGTAGTCATTTTTCATTTCAAATGCATTTGGTCAACAGTCTCAATCAATTTTTGCCTTTCATTCTCCCAACAATAAATTTTACATGCTTTTTTACATGCTACCACCATTTGCTCTAAGGTTTCATGATTGCCCAACAAATTATTGATGGTTTCAGCTATCAGATCCTGATCCAGTTTCGAAATTGTGACTCCTAATTCATACTTTTTGATAATATCTATGTATTCCGGGAAAGCCATATTTACAGATGGAACGCCGGCATGGATATAATCAAAAAATTTATTAGCGAGAGAGTAGTAATAACTCAGACTTGAATTTTCAAGTAAATTGATAGCCAAAGTTGCTTCCCGGGATATTTCAGCCATTTGATCAGCAGATTTCCACCCCAAAAACTGTATTCTATTAGCGGCAGGTGAATTTGCACCCAATAAACGCAAGCTTGCGGAAAGGTCACCTTCGCCAATAATAAAAAGCAAAGCATAATTTATTTTTTCCATGGCACCAATCATTTGCTCCAGACCTCTTCCTTTATTGAGCATGCCCTGATATAATATGACAGGCAGATAAGGCTTTTTAGCTTGTCCACTCGTGACACTCAAGTAGGGAACGTTAAGTATAGGAGTAAATATTTTACCAAATTTGTTTCCAAAAATATCAGCCAGACTTTTGCTGACAGTAATATGGGCATCCGCTTTTGGTACAAATATATTTTCAATAGTTTGCCAAATCCACCTTTTTATTGGCTTATTAATTAATTCCGGCACTTCAGTAAAATATTCATGTGCGTCAAAAATCTGTTTTTTGCCTGTCAAATATTTTACGATACCTCCAGCTACCAACGTATCACTATCGACAGTGTAAATGATAAATGGAACTTTTTTTTCAGATAACAGTATTCTGAATAAACGAATATTGTATTCAAGATAAAACAAAAATCCCCTGTCATACCAACATTTTAATCTTATCTGATGGTAATTTTGAATCTGAAGTGGTATAGAATGTGCTTTTAACCTGCCGACCAATGTCACTGTATAACCATTTTCAGTCAAAGTCGTGCATATTCTTTGCATTCTTTGATCCTGATTTAAGTCATTGGTGACTGTACAAATGATTTTTTGATTAAAAGTCATGAGCCAGCAAGATTTATATCGCCGGAATTATCCATCGTAATTTTACCTTCTCTTTCAAAATCTTTAAGGGCCCTTACTATTCTTTTTCTTTTGTTAAAAGGGTAAAAAGATACATATTTCTTGATATTTATGGGTTGCTGAGAAACTATAGTACAGAGGTGCTCAAATACTTTTTTGATTTGATCAACTGTCAGGATGGTTTCTGATACTCCAATACATATATCGCACTTGCCGCAGGATTGTCCTTTCTCCCCAAAGTATTCCAAAATGGTCATTTGCCTGCATTTTTTTT